>DYOJ01000013.1:4630-12505 GCA_020720705.1 Acetofilamentum sp. | reverse complement strand
GTCCACGCCCCAAGCCCAGTCCAAGCGAAAAAAATAGCCGAGCAGTTTGCTGCGCACCCCAAAACCATATCCGGCAAGCAGAGCGGAACGATTTTTATCAATAATCACGGTTACTGAATTTCGTGAAACGGTTTCGGTTCTGTAAGCATTTTTTTTATCATAAGGCGAAATGCCCGACCACGCGCTTCCAATATCAGCAAAACCTATGATTTGCAGGCTGTTAAAAAATTCGGAATTTAAAGGGCGATTTGCAAAATATCGAATAATCGGCAATCGCAACTCGTTATTCATAACCAAAAAATTTGTTCCGTTACGAGCATTTTGAACAAACCCCCGCATATTTGTTGCAACTGCCTGATATACATAAGATTCCGAATTGTTGATATTAACACTTTTGTCGAACATTTGAACATCGGGCGAAAGGACATACCAATTGTCAACCCCTCCTAAATAATACAGCAATTTACTTTTACCGAAAGCTGCACTTCCGGCAAGGCGACTTGCAAAAATAAAATTTCGATGGATGCGTTTATAAGCTCTGATATCGAAGCCGTTAACCCACAGATTGGTGTATTCTTGGTCCACTTCCTGATAATACTCGGAAAACACTTTTAAGCGCACGCCTTCGTAAAGATTTAGCCCTAAACTCAAACTGTTGTCGAAAATATACTCAATTTTAGTATTTGAAAAAAACTGATGTCCGTCCGGATACTCAAGCGTACTTTGGTCTGTCGGCAAAACCGTTCCCACATCGTGCCGTAACCCGGCTGTGATTCGGACAGCGGATACTTGTGAAAACGGATACTTAAACACGCTGCTCAATTCGTTGGTGTAAATTTTCACTTCGGGTGAATAATAGTCCTCTTCGTCAATTGGTTTTTTGTATGTAAGTCTGTGATAGATATATTGTTTGTCCCAACGGCGTTTTAAATCTTCAAAACTGACAAGATATTCAAAAACATCCAAACTTGTGCCAATTTTTACGCCTCCGGAGAGCCTGTAATCCTCAAATAAATCAAAAATACCGACTTTTGTAAAAATATTAAGACCCGGATTAAAGAAATACGCCGACCCTGTGTATGCCTGATAAGAATTGCTCAAAAAGCCGAAATCAATTTGTTGAGTAGCATAATTTGTATAGAAATTTCGCATGTAGTTTCGTGTAGCGATGAATGTATCTTGCTCGGCGACAAGCGAATCGCCTGTAATCGGATTTATTTTGTAATACAAATTATTAACCTTTTCTTTTTCAAAAACATAGTTTGTTACATCAATAAGCACACTATCGGGGTGCGGCAAATTTTTGGGCGGATGGTTTCGTAAACTGTCCGTTTGATGTTTTTCATCTTCTTTTTTTCGCAAATACAGCGCTTGTTTTTTGGCATACTCGTTCTGTGCCTCGATGAATCGGCGTTTATAGTCTGTCAGATTTTTTCCGGTATCAAAATTTGAGGACGGGGTGAGCGTTTGGTTATAAATTTTATATCGGTTTTTATGTAGAAAAATATCGTAAGAACTTTGTTTGTCATCGGAGAGTACGAAGTCATAAATATTTGTGCCATAATCAGTTATTCTGTTTTGGGCAGAATAATACCGATAATGAACTGCAGTATCAATGTAGGCAATGGTGCTGTCGAAGCGGACAATGGTTTTATTGATAATTCCGTTGGTATCTGTCAGCGACAAATAGCGATTGTTCCGATAATCAACAGCTTGAAATTCATTCGTATAAGGAGTTTCAGACACACGCACAAGTGCTCCGGTTTCTGACAAATCCGAAAGAAATAAATCATAAGTTAATCCGAAATCATGCTTATCAAGGCTTCGTTCGATTCCGTTTCGATTTGAAGAGAAGAGTATTTGTTTCGAGTTATTTACAAATTTCGGATATAAATCGTCCGCAACATCTGCCGTAATTCGTTTAACGACCGCAGAAGCAGTATTGAACAAGTAAATATCAGATTTTCCGTCATTTACGCCGGATATCGCAATTTCAAAACCGGAATCTGAAAAATCGAAAGATAAAATTTTCTGCAAAAAACTCAGGCTTCGTTTGCGAGTTTCTTTGGTCTCCGGGTAATACATATACATCATCGGCTTGCCGTCTTCTTCAATGATAAATGCAACCATTTTACTTGTCGGATGCCAAGCAGTCGGCGGAAAAGAGAAATCGGTGATTTGTTCCAATTTGTGACCTCGCAAAAAGATTGTTTTCTGTTTTTGGGTTTCTTTATCGAACAAAAAGACGCGAATACGCCCTTTGGTATTTCCGGCATAAGTTAAATATTTTCCGTTCGGGCTGGAACTCAGATTATAAAGTTTTGTGTGTGTTTTGCCTTTCACAAGTATCTCATCGTCTGATAGTTCTGATTTTACATTAAGAGAGAAGCTTAACATTTGCTCGTAAAATGATTTCCATTCCGGAGACAATCCTTTGACGGTTTGCCCTGTAACAACACGGAATCCGGTTTCGCTGTTTTTGTTGGCTCTGGTAAGATACAAAATATTGGGAATAACGGATTTACCGTATCGTACTGCGATAAAATACCAGAACGAATGACCGGCAATTCTCGCTTCATTTCCGCTTAAATGGTTGATTTTGTTCATTTTACCTGAAAGGAACATGTCTCTGATTTCATTCTCGATTTCATAAGACCAATCCTGTTGTAAATAGCTGGTTAAACCTTCCGTAAACCATTCAGGCAGATTTATCAAAGCCGAATTTGAGACTTTCTGCCTGTAACTTCCGCCGAACAGCATGTCATTCACAATAATTTCTGAGATTCCTCCACGTATTAAATTTTCCAATTTGGAATTTTCACCTTCGTAATATAGTAAAACTTTATTGTCAATAATGCGCGTAACCCCGCCTACGTTCGTGTTTTCATCTTCCGGAATGAACCCGATATTTCCGGCTCTGAAATCAGATAAAGTTCTATAACTCACAAATATAACTCGCTTTTGTATTCCGTACCCGAAATACTCTTCGACTTCGGGCATAAGTTGTTCGGCAAGTTCCGCAATTCGTCTTGCTTGATACTGATTATCACCGTAAAAATAAACATCAAATCGTTCATACCGATGAAACTGCCAATGCGAGCGTTTTTTATATTGCACGCGATTTTTACCGAAACTCATCTGATGTCCGTTGTAAAACTGAGTATATAAATCAGAATTTTGGAACAGCAAAACTCCAAGAGCTATTATTAATATTCTTATTTTCAAGGCTTTAAAATTTAAAACAGGTGATGCAGCGATTCTTAGAAAAGCTATTAAACAAGCTACAAAGCTACATAAAAAATGAAATTAAAGGTATAATTTACAGGAAAAATGTCTTGATTCTGTAAATTAGCGGAAAGCGTTTCCCTTGCCGGTTGTCTAAATATATAATAATTAGCATTAAACCTCACATTTTCAATCATTTATAGGTTCAAGAAATAGTTAAAACTATTTAATTGAAAATCAATACATTAGAGAAATTTAAAAAAAATAGAAAAAATAATTAGTATAAAGTGATATTTAATTTTAAGATAAGGTTAAAATTTCTATCTTTGTTGAAAATTTTGTGATGTATAAATCAGTAATTCGACCTTTGTTGTTCGTGTTTTCTCCCGAAACAATTCACGGGTTGTCAATTCATTTTTTGAAACTTATCAATAAAATACATATCCTAAAAGCCCTCGTTTGTAGGGCTTTTTTATTGACTGAAAATCAACAACTTAAAATAAATTTGTTTGGTTTAGAATTTTCAAATCCTGTCGGACTTGCAGCCGGTTTTGACAAAAATGCCGAAGTTTTTGAAAGTATGGATGCCTTCGGATTTTCGTTTGTAGAAGTCGGGACAGTAACACCGCTTGCGCAGCCCGGCAACCCAAAACCGCGCTTGTTTCGATTAAAAAAAGACAAAGCAATCATCAACCGTATGGGGTTCAATAACAACGGATTAGATGCAGCAATAGACAAATTAAAACATCGAAAAACTAAAATTATTGTGGGCGGAAATATCGGCAAAAATACGCTCACGCCAAACGAACAAGCAAACGACGATTACATCAAGGTTTTCAGAGGTTTACATCCTTATGTAGATTATTTCACCGTAAATGTGAGTTGTCCGAATGTGTGTGATTTGCACAAATTGCAGGACAGAGACGTGTTACTTGAATTGTTATCTAAACTACAAGAAATCAATAAATTACAAGAAAAACCGAAACCGATACTCCTAAAAATCTCCCCCGACCTCTCTTTTGCACAAATAGATGATACACTGGACATTATACGCGAAACAAAATTAGACGGCGTTGTTGCCGTAAACACCACAACCTCACGTGAGGGCTTGAGTTACTCAAATGAGCATATTCAAAAAATTGCTAACGGCGGATTAAGCGGCAAACCCTTGAAAAACAAAGCAAATGAGATAATTCGATACATTTCCGAAAAAACAGAAGGTACGTTGCCGATTATCGGCGTAGGCGGAATTTTGACAGCCGAAGATGCCCTCGAAAAACTCAATGCCGGTGCAAGTTTGGTGCAAATTTATACAGGTTTTATTTATGAAGGTCCGAGTTTGGTCAAAAATATCAATAAGAAAATTTTGAAAAACACAGAAAAATGAAAATTTTAATAAAAAACGGAATAATAAAAGGGAAACCCCGGAATTTATTGATAGACAATCAAATAATCGCATACATCGGCACGAACAACCCGAATTGCGAACAGGAAATTGATGCAAGCGGACTTCATATCTTACCCGGCATTATTGACCCCCATACGCACATCCGCGACCTTAAACAAACGGATAAGGAAACATGGACAACTGCCTCACGGTCAGCACTTAAAGGCGGAACAACCATGGTTTTTGACATGCCTAATACACGACCGCCGACCGTAAATTTAGAATATCTGAATATGAAAAGAGAAGTCGCAAAATCAGCATTGATAAATTACAAATTTAATGTGGCGGCAACTGCTCAAAATTTACCCGAACTTATTGATTTGTTGGAGACTAAGCCAAGTGATGTTGCTGCTCTGAAATTGTTTCTTGCCGGCTCAAATTCAAACGAATTTGTGGACGAACCGGAAATTTTGAAACGGATTTTCGACATATCGCTTACCTACGATTTGCCGCTTATCGTACATACAGAAATGCAAAAATGTGTCGAAGCGTATTCGGCTCAAATACAGACCCCTACGATTATAAATCACAACTTTATGCGACACCGAGAATGTTCGATTAAAGGCACTGAATTGATGCTGAAACTTGCTCAAGAGATAGGAAACAAACTGTATTTAGCACATATTTCAACGGCGGAAGAACTGGATTTGATACTACAAAAGAAGTCAAAATGTCGAGTTTATTGCGAAATTACACCACACCATTTGCTTATCAACGAGCAGATTTTAGAAAAGGCAGGAAATTACGGAAAAGTCAATCCGCCGTTGAGAGAACTATATGATAATCAGCGTATTATGCTTGGTATTTCGGATAGTACCGTGGACACTATCGGCACCGACCATGCACCCCATACGCTCTCAGAAAAAAATCAAGATTACAAACTTGCTCCTTCCGGCTTCCCCGGCTTGGAAACCTCTGCACGACTGCTACTTAACGAAGTAAATAAAGGAAGTTTCAGCTTAGAACGTTTTGCGGAATTAACTTCGGAAAAATCGGCGGAAATATTTAATATTCAAAATCGAGGAAAATTATCAGAAGGTTATTTCGCTGATTTAATGATTGTTGATATGACAAAAACATGGACTGTCCGCTCAAATGAATTCGAAACCAAAGCAAAATATACGCCCTACGAAGGCATGTCCGGAACCGGTGATGTAGTTATGACCTTCGTAAACGGGCAACTGAAATATCACTCGGAAAAAGGTATTTCCTAATTTCTATAAACCTGATATCCAATCTATTAATCCCAAAATTCTAATGTTAAATTTCTAACATCCGATTTCAATGACCAAACAAGAATTTATCCTCAAATTACACGACATCGGCGCCCTCAAATTCGGTGAATTTACCTTAAAAAGCGGCTTAAAATCACCGTTTTATTTCGATTTACGTGATATGATTTCGCATCCCGAATTGCTCAAAGGTGTTTCCGAATTGCTGATACAACATATTGAAAATCTGAAATTTGACTACATCACCGGTATTCCTTACACGGCATTACCCATCGCAACTTTGATTGCAGATAAGTTACAAAAACCGTTGATTTATGCACGGAAAGAAGACAAAGTTTACGGCACAAAAAACACGATTATCGGCAAATTTGAAAAAGGAAAAACGTGCTTAGTCATTGACGATTTAATCACGACAGGCGAAAGTATCATCGAGACAGCCGAAAAATTTAAAGTCGAAGGTGTCGAAACGACTGATTTTATGGTAATTATTGACAGAAGTGCAAACGCTTCGGAAATTTTGGCACAACATGGTTTCAGACTGCACAGCTTGATTCAACTGCCTGAAATGTTGGAAATTTTACACAACAATAATCGAATTGCAGCTATTCAAATATCTGACATTCAGAATTTTATAGCAAAATCAGCCTCAAAAGAAAGCACGTCCAAAAAAGTCGAAAATAAATTTACACAAAACCTTTTAGCGAAAATCCGAACAAATAAATCGAATCTTGTTTTATCCTTAGATGTAACGACTCAATCTGAATTTTTCACAATTTTAGACCAAACCGCCGAACATATCGTCATGCTGAAAACGCACGTAGATATTTTGGAAGATTTTGATAATGAGTTTATAACAAAACTAAAACTTTACGCATCAAAATACGATTTTTTGATTTTTGAAGACCGTAAATTTGCCGACATCGGAAACACGGTTCGCAGTCAGTTCCAAAACGGAATATACAAAATTTCGGAATGGGCTGATTTTGTTACCGTTCATGCCTTACCCGGCGAAGGAATACTGCACGGACTGTTTGACCAAAACGACACTTGCGGGGCGTTTATGCTTGCCAAAATGTCAAGCAAAGGCAACCTGATGAACGAGTCATACACACGTAACGTATTTGCAATGGGCGAAAAACATGCCGAGAAAGTCTCCGGATATATTGTGCACGCAAACACTGCTGACGAACTCAGACGTTTGAAAAATAAAATCCCGAACGGACAACTATTACTGATGCCCGGAGTGCAGCTTCAAAGCGGACAAGACACTGTGGGACAACAATATACATCCGTTGAAGACGCCATGAACGGCGGAGCGGATTGTATCATTGTCGGGCGCGGAATTATAGCAAGTCCTACGCCCGCCCTCACGGCACAAGAATATCGGAACAGAGCTTGGAACGTCTATTTTGGTTTATAATACTTAGTTTAAAGTTAAATGTTTAAAGTTTAAAGTTTAAAGTTTTGAAGAGAAATACCGGAGAGAAAAATATAACAGATGGATTACAAATTTTCTTTTGAAAAATTAGAAGTTTGGCAAGTTGCTCGCGCCTTAGCTTCCGAAATATATAAATTAACTGAAAGTTATCCGAAATCAGAACTTTACGGACTGACATCTCAAAGCAGAAGAGCCGTAATTTCTGTCAGTTCAAATATTGCAGAAGGAACTTCGCGACAATCTTTTACGGAGCAAGCTCGTTTCACCGAAATTGCTTATGGAAGTCTGTCGGAACTTCTAAGTCAATTATTTATTGCCTATGATTTGGAATACATTTCAGAAGAAACACTTAGCTATTTTAAAATGAAGGTCGGAAACATATCGAAAAAAATATCATCTTTAAGAAATTCTCAGATACAACGAACAAGTATCAACCCCAAAAACACCTAACTTTAAACTATCAACTGTAAACCATCATCCCACAAAATATGCAACATTTAGTATCAATGTCAGATGTGTCAAAATCGGAAATC
>DYOJ01000013.1:2521-4530 GCA_020720705.1 Acetofilamentum sp. | reverse complement strand
CCCACAAAATATGCAACATTTAGTATCAATGTCAGATGTGTCAAAATCGGAAATCATGGAATTACTTGATTTGGCGACACGAATCGAAAGCCGAAATATTGTTCCCGATATGCGGGGCAAATTAGCGGCATTGTTATTTTTTGAACCGTCCACACGAACACATTTTTCGTTCGATACGGCAGTTAAACGACTCGGCGGCAACTCGCTGACCATGACCGGCACCGGTAACACTTCGGCGCAAAAAGGCGAAACCCTGTCGGACACTCTCAAAACCATCAGCCAGTATGCCGATTTGATTGTGATGCGACACGTGGTGGAAGGTGCTGCACGGTTTGCGTCTGAAATTTTAGACATCCCGGTCGTGAACGCAGGAGACGGCACCAATCAGCATCCCTCCCAAGCGATGTTGGATTTGTATTCAATCCAAAAAACTCAAGGCAAGTTAGAAAATCTCACCGTTGGCATGGTCGGCGATTTACGACTCGGACGCACCGTGCACTCCCTCGCGCAAGCATTGTCGGATTTTAACCCCAAATTTTATTTCGCTTCACCCGGACACTTGCAAATGCCGCGTTACATCAAAGACGAGCTTCGACAAAAAGGCATTATTTTTGAAGAAATCCAAGATATTAAACCTGTAATGCCGGAATTAGACATTATGTATGTTACTCGTATTCAGAAAGAACGTTTTGCGGTGCTTGAAGATTATTTGAAATTGAAAGACTCCTATATCATCACCAAAAAGTTTCTGAAGAATGTAAAATCAAATTTCAAAATGATGCACCCCCTGCCGCGTGTGAACGAAATAACAAAAGAAGTGGACGATACGCCTTATGCGTATTATTTCCAACAAGCCAAAAACGGCGTTTTTATGCGACAAGCAATCATAACTAAATTGTTGAAACTTAATTGGTAAATTAATTTTAGTAGTTAGTAGTGAGATATTTTTGTAAAGTATTGATATTTAGTATAATACTAATTAAAACTTTTTAACTGTGTTTGATGTCTATCTTATATTGAATTAGTTTAATCTGCAAATTACAAATTACAAATTACAAATTTCAAGTTTCAAATTTCAAGTTTCAAATTACAAATTACAAATTACAAGTTTCAAATTTCAAATTTCAAATTTCAAATTTCAAAAAGATATGAAAAAAGATAAATTAAAAGTTGACCCGATAAAAAACGGGACAGTTATTGACCACATAACAGCCGGCAAAGCCCTGCAAGTAGCTGAAATTCTGAATATTTCGAGTTCGGAGACAGAGGTAATGGTGGGTATAAATCTGTTTAGTCAGAAAATGGGTAAGAAAGATATTATCAAAATTGAAAACAGAGAAATTACCCAAGAAGAAGCCAACAGCATTGCCCTTATTTCGCCGACAGCATCCTTGATTTTTATTAATGACTACGAGGTTGTGAAAAAATACACCGTTGAGATACCGCAGGAAATCAAACGTCACATTATTTGCCCTAATACAAATTGTATCACAAATGTTGAAGGTGTAAAAACAAAATTTACGCTTGCCGGTAAATCACCCATTGAAGTCAAATGCTCGTATTGCGAAAAAAAATATTCAATTGAAGAAGTTAAATTCAGATTCTAATAGTTGGGTTTTTGTAACTACTTAGTGTATGTAAAAGAACGTGTAAGTATTTGATGTTCTGTATGTTGTAGCCATTTTTTCAATCTAATGTTATGTCATTAAGTAGTCATTCAATGGTCAAAAAGTAGTCATTCTGTTGTTTTTTTATAGTTTCAATTGAAATTCGATAGAAAATATATTAAAAACTACGTATGACTACTAAATGACTACTTAATGACAATTCTTGACTACAATATGACGAAACATTCGATTGGAAAAATAAGTATAATTGACATAAAATCAAGTATTTATACGTTTTCTTACAAGCACTGCTTATCTTTCAGCAGAAAAAAATTTGAGCACAATTTTTGAATAAATTACACAACCTACGCAGTAGTTTAAAATTGAATCCATAAATGCCAA
>DYOJ01000013.1:0-2421 GCA_020720705.1 Acetofilamentum sp. | reverse complement strand
CCAAACAATTAAACATCCAAATACCTAACCAATATCGCATATAGCTACTCGGTTTTAAGGGTTGGCGGAGAATCGAACCACGATTGAATGACAAGCCAATAATCAAAATACCAAATACTTACAGCACCTGCCACAAGTACCGCCAAAATTGTAATTCGGAGCCAAGTCGGGACTTTTTTTCGAGCAAAAGGGTCTTTAAGCGAGCGTTTTGAATTTTTCGGCAAATGTGCAATATGCGTGAGAGTTGCTCCGAAGCGTGTGTTTATCAATGATTTAGCATTTACAGCCCACCCGTTGGCGTCCAAAATGGGCGCTAAGTTGCGCTTACGTAACTTCATCCATGCCAACAGCATCGAAGGACCTGAAATCAAGAGTATTACACCCAAAAAAGCCAAAGGCATTTTCCACCATGCTAAGCCCAAAAAACCGGCTACCACAGCTCCGAGCATTGAACCTATCGCACCTATCGCCAGACCTATAGCCGCAAATATCCCGGCAAATTTTCCGATATCAAACGGAACTTTTGTTTCTTTTGCTTTAGAATCCGCAGTGGCATCGGCAGCAGCCGTTCCATCCTCAACTTTTTTCTCGGCAGTCAATTCCTCAGATGATTTTGCAATTTTTGATGAGGCAGACGCTTCAAGGCTTTTTTCTTTATTGGCAGCAAATTTGTGGACTTGGTCTTCTATCATTCTTACAAATTTTTTGTAAGGCGAAAAGAACGCTTGTCGGATACTTATCGGATTTTCAACAATTTTAGTAACCGTTGCGTCCCAATCTTGTCCTTTGCGGTCGTAAAACAATCCGTTTCTGCCAACCATTAAATTATCCACATCGCCGTCAGTAATTGCGGCTACGATGGACATTTTTTCTCCGTTTTTTTTCGATGTACAATCGCAATACATCAGATACATCCCGCTCAGATGCGCCATAGCGGCGTGCTTGGCAGGGTCAATCACTTTCAGACAAAAATCACAACTTCGTTGGTCAATGTATAAGGTTCCGACTTGAAATATCGCGTGTTTATCCGGTGTATAAAAATCTATAAACGTAACATAATTCGTTACAAGTTTATAAAAATTGGAATAATATCTTACCAATTTATCAACGGAAATAATTGAATCTGCTTCGTCTGCGAAAGTCAAATCGAAGTCAATCAAGGCGATAATTTCGGATAATCTGTTTTCGGTTGCAATTCTTTTTGCTTCATCGTAACCTATTGCTTCCACAGCATCACCTTTCTTTTCACTTATCCACGTATTGTATGCTGTAAATTTTGTTTCAATTTGATTCCATTCCGCTTCGGAAATAGATGTTTTTGCAGCCCCGAAAGTTGGAATAACGACTAAGTTCAGAAATTTTTGAACAAAATCCTCCCATGCGGGGTTTATTCCGCGAACGAGATTCAAATCAAGTTTTGAACCGATATGTGCAAGCGGTAACTCGGACAATTCTTCGAGACGGCTTGCAAAATTTTTGGGTGCTGTAGCGGCAAATGCGCTTATTTGTGAATTAAGTGCGATTTCCGAACCACTGTCAAACGTTACAAATCGCGAACGAATAAAATAATCATCAATTTTAGGTTTTAATGCCGAAACTACACTGTTTGCGGGTGCAGTGTCTTCGCCAAAGGGCAATATTTGGTCGGGATTTACATGAGATTTTTCAACCCAAGCACAAAAATCGTTACAATTTGCATAAAATTTTTCGGTAAGTTCCTTGTTTACGCCCGGCTTTCCGCAGCGGTCGTTTACGTAGCCGATATGTTTTACGATAAGTTCTATAATTGTTTGTAAATCAGTATCATCCGTTGCTTCCGAAGTAACGACTCCGTCTCCGTTAAACTTAGTGTGTGCAAAAATCTTTATGGTATCGGAGGTGTCGTCAACGGAAATAGATTGTGCATCAGGTTTTCCGAGATTGATTAAAACTTGTTTCGCCGAATCAAATAATTGTTTCCCGAGCGGTTTGTGTTCGTCAATAACCGAAAGCGGCATTTCGGGTTTAGGCGCAATTAAATCGTCGGGATTTTTAACAACGGAGAGCAGCCAATCAACTGTAGCAATGAGTTCGGGAGCACGAATTTTACCGTCCGTGTCTTCGTCGAGAAGTTCGAGTGTTTTCTTGTCAAAATCAAGCCCTTCAACGGGGCAACTGAGTGCTGTCCAAAGTTTTTGGTCAAGCTCGGACAGCGAGGCAAGGTCTTTGCCGGATTCAATGCGCACACGGTCGTTTCCGCCGATTCGGCTGAAATTCCAAATATGTCCGCTACGTTTGTATGGTGTTTCCATGTTCTGTATCAATAATAAAACAGGGCGCAAGATACATATTTTTCCGAATTTTTATTAAAAGATATGATAATTGGTCATTGGTCATTGGTCATTGGACATTGGACATTGGTCATTGGTCATTGGTCATTGG
>DYOJ01000438.1 GCA_020720705.1 Acetofilamentum sp. | reverse complement strand
CAGCGTTTGGTTTTTGCTCCGGCAAAATATGTAGATGACTTCACATTGCTTGAACATAGAATTGATTTTTGCCAATTGCCTTACGAAATTTATAGAATTCAGCAATGAAACTAAAACTATATCAGGAAAAGGTTTTAAAGGAACTGAAAGAATATTTAGTTGCTTTAGCTGATGCAAGAAAGGAGTTTGAAGAGATAGCAGAACTCAAACCGCATTTTGCAAAGCATATAAATTTCCCGAAAGAAGCTTGGGAAAAATCGACAGGGCGTTTGATATACAGTTCCAAAACAAATGGATTAGAAGAACCATTACCCGACATTTATTTGAAAGTGCCAACAGGTGGTGGAAAAACACTTTTAGCTTGCCACGCTATTGACAACATACATAAAACATTTCTCAAAAAGCAAACAGGCTTGGTTTTATGGATTGTTCCATCAACTCAAATATACAGGCAAACTATCTCAGCATTAAAAAACCGTGAACATCCTTACCGACAGATTTTAGATATTTCAAGTGGTGGAAGAACTCTTATAAAGGAAAAAACAGAAATGTTTAACCGCCTTGATGTGGACGAACATTTAATTGTATTAATGTTAATGCTGCCTTCGGCTAATCGTCAAAATAAAGAAACTTTAAAAGTATTTCGTGACCAAGGTGGTTTTACTGATTTTTTCCCAAGAGAAGATGATTTTGAAGGACATAAAAAACTTAAAGAACTCATTCCAAATTTAGATTGTTTTACCCCCGAAATGGAAATTTTCGGAACACAAATTAAAACTTCACTTGGCAATACTTTAAAAACATTACGTCCACTTGTTATTATTGACGAAGGACACAGGGCTTATGGAGAATTGGCAAGGAATACAGTAAGAAGTTTCAATCCTTCATTTATTCTTGAACTTTCCGCAACGCCACCACCCAACAGTAACGAGTTGGTGAAAATAACTGGACGAGAATTACACGAAGAAGAAATGATAAAGTTGGATATTCATTTAACCAACAAAACAAGTTTAGAATGGCAAGACACTTTATTAGCAAGCTTTGAAAAGCGGAATGAGTTGGAGAAAAAAGCCAGGGAATATGAAGGAAATACTGGCGAATATATCCGTCCAATTTGCTTGATACAAGTTGAACGAACAGGCAAAGACCAAAGAGAAAAAAAGTTTATTCACGCAGAAGATGCAAAAGAATATTTAATAAAAAAATGTAACATTCCCGAAAACCATATTGCAATAAAGAGTAGTGAAAAAGACGACATTGAAGGTATAGACTTGTTTGGTAAAGATTGTGAAATACGTTATATAATTACAAAACAAGCCTTACAAGAAGGCTGGGATTGTTCGTTTGCATACATTCTTACAGTGCTTACTAATCCATCATCTGCAACTGGCATTACTCAATTAGTTGGTAGAATTTTAAGACAACCTTTTGCACGTAAAACCAAAATCAAAGAATTAGACGAGTGCTATGTTTATACTTTCCGACAAACTGCAAGCACTTTAGTAAAAGAAATAAAATCTGGTTTAGAAGATGAAGGATTAGGCGACATTGCTGGAAGAATTGTAAGCGATGAAGCTGGAACAGATACAGGAGGTTTGAAAGACCGAGATATTAATTATCGTGCAGGATTTAAGAAGTTTGAAGGCAAAATTTATCTGCCTAAGTTTGTAATTCAGGAAAAGGAAAGTTGGCGTGATATGAATTTTGAAGTTGATATACTAAGTGAAATTGACTGGGAACATATAAGTATTGCTGAACTCAATAATCTTTCACTACAAAACAAAAAGAACAAAGAACAAGAAATTGTTTTAGGTTTAAGCTCCGTAGAAAAGGAATTATTAAAAGAAACAGGCAGAGCAGAAAAATCAGGAACATTAGAGATTGACGAAGTTTTTCTGACAAGACAAATTACGGACATCATTCCAAATCCTTGGCATTGTTATCAAATTGGTGTAAAAGCAGTAAAAATGCTTTTAAAAAAATATGACCGTGAAACAGTTGCAACAAATTTTGTTTTTGTAATTGAAGAACTAAAAAAGATTTTGGATAAAGAAAGAAACCGTTTATCAGAGCAAGTTTTCAGACAAATGGTTGAGCAAAAGAAACTTTGTTTCTTCCTCATTACCGACAAAGGCGGTTTTGTACTTCCATCAAGAATAAAGGTAAAAAGCAACAAGCAACTTGTTCGTAATGATAATACACCTATTCAGAAATCATTATTTGACTATGTTCCCGAAGAGAACATTAACGACCTTGAAAAATCGGTTGCTATTTATCTTGATGAACAAGAAAAATTATTGTGGTGGTATCGTAATATGAGCCGACAAGACTACCACATACAAGGTTGGAAACGCAATAAAATTTATCCTGACTTTGTTGCAGCAGACAAACACGAAAGCAAAGACGATTACGGAACTGTGTACGTATTGGAAACAAAAGGAATTCATTTGAAAAATGAGGACACCAAATACAAACAAGACGTTTTTACACTTTGCAACGAATTAGGAGCAAAAAAAGCTTGGAAAGAATTGTTTGAAGAATTCCCAGACCACAACTTTGCATTTCAAGTGGTTTTTGAAGACGAGTGGCAAAACAAAATTAATCAGTTAATGCAATAGCCAATGCACAGGTGTAAGCACATACCACAGCCCCGCAAAGCCAAACCACAAGCCAAAGCTATGGTAAGAGCTTCCACCTCTCCCACCAAAGAAAAATTATTTTTTAAAATCTCCTTCCCTTCTAAAAATTTAAAAAACGCCATCACACAATCCGACACGAAAGCAATCGGACAGTTGGTTGCAAATATCATTATTGACAAGGGTTGCAAGGACGAGAGAATAGAACGCCAGCCTGTAACACGGTATATAAAAAATTGGGCAGATAGTGCTAAATTTCAAGTGTGTAGCTCGCATTTAACTTTGTGCGGTTTGACAGTGAATCGCTCCGTATTGCCCAACTTTTCATATACCCATCCGTTAGCAATAATGCAGAAAGACGAACAAACAAAAAAAGTGTATCTTTGGCA
>DYOJ01000437.1 GCA_020720705.1 Acetofilamentum sp. | reverse complement strand
CTTTATTGAGTGCTTTACACGGACTTAGTATATTGATATTCATTCGATTAAACAGTAAAATTGCAAGATTCTATAAAGAATTACAAAAATACGATTTTTTCGATATTTCTGAAACAAAAATTTTGTTTCAGAAAATAGTTCAAAATGTTAACTGAATAAAAATTTGAAATCAGTGTAAGATATTTTTTTAACCACAGCGTTTACAAACAGAACAGTAAGTTCTCAAAATCTAATTTTTCGGCATGTTCGCCAAAACTCAATAAACGCTTCCTTTTTTTGTCAATTTTATAAGTTTTGTGTTCGCCGAAAACGACAGAAAATAATATCGTAAGTAGCTCGCCTGTTTTCTCTTCAGCCATTACTCCGGCTAAGTTTTTTTCGGGAATGCAAATTAAATCATAATGGCAAATGGGGCAAAAAATTTGCAAGATTTCTCCTTTGTTAAATGTCAAAGTCGAATGTGTGATAATTCGATAATCGCCGGCTTCAGGTGAAAGCAGAACCAAACCTTGCTCCCCGTTTCGCTTTTTTACTGAGAGGGTTATATGCTCGTTTACCAAAATATGTCCTTCGCAACTCGGACAACTGTAGTTGTATGCCATAACTTTAGCTTTTTTGTGTTTATTAAAGCATAAAGTACGTTACTTGTTTGTAAAAAACAATTTTTTTTGGTGAAACCTAAATTTATGTTTTTATTAATTTGTTTTTTTCTTGAACTCCTCAATACTTTTTACTATATAAGCCTCAACTTTTCTCTGTGAAGCGAAATATAGTTTACCGCCCGCAGCGCGCGTATGTCCACCGCCGTTTAAGTATTTGCGAGCTAATAAATTAACATCAGTTCCGCCTTTTGAACGTAAAGAAATTTTCCAAAAATCATCATGTTGCAAAACCAATATCGAGGTATCTATATCGCTGATAGACAACGGCATATTGACAAGTCCTTCTTGGTCGCCGTGTTTAAAATCGTATCTGTTCTGTTCTTCATTTGTGAAAATAGCGAAGGCAAGCTGAAACTCCGGATAAATTCGCATCTTTTTGTCTAAAAAGTAGCCTGTAAAACGCAGTCGTGATATGCTGAAATTGTTAAACACTTGTTCGTAAATACGCTCACGTTCAACGCCTTGTGCCAAAAGTTTTGATACAATTTCAAAAGTTCGTGATCGCGAACAATTTACACTGAAATTATTTGTATCTGTCATAATTCCGGTAAATAGGGCTTCTGCAACTGTTTGATTGATATATTGTTCCCAGCCTATTTCACAAATAAACTCATAAACCAATTCGGACGCCGAACTGACTTGTGTGTTTGATATAATAAACTCTGCACACGCTTCGGGTTGCGGATGATGGTCTATCATAATTTTTCGAGCCGTAATGCTTTGTAAAATCGGAATCATAAAATCGCCGGCACGTTTGTAGGCATTAAAATCAATGCAGAACAGAACTTCAGTATTGAGTAAAACGGTTTCGACTCTCTCTTTTTCAAATTCGTGAAAAATAATGTGATCGACATTGGGAATATGTTTTATGGCATCTGAAATTTTTGACGGCATTAAAAGTGAAACCTCTTTTCCGAGTTGTTTTAAAATTTCAAACATTGCCGATGAACCACTAACCGAATCACCGTCCGGATTATGATGTCCCAGAACTGCGAAGCGTTGCGATTCGGATATGAGTTGTCGGATTTCAATTGTTTGATTGTCGGTGAGATAAGGCATAATTTTTGTAAAAATATCAAAATATTCGTAAATTGCAACTATTTGTTAGGAATCTTATTTGTTGTTTTTTAGTTTATTACGTATTTCATCAAGTTGTTCTTCAGTTAATTCTGTCATTATTTTAATTACTTCGTTTGTAAGTCCGGCATTAATTCCTTTTTCAGCGGCTTCAATTTTCCCTTCAATTTTCCCTTCAATTTTCCCTTCTTCAATACCTTCGTTTCGGACAATTTTTATCATTGCTTTTTTAGCCGAGCTTATGTGCATTTCTGAAATTGTTGAAGCATCAAGACTATCAAGTTCTGCTATTTTTGCTGCTTTGGCGATGCCTTTATTATTGGTATTTAAGGTCAGATTGATATTTTTTTCTAAAGATAATCGAAATAAATTTAACCAATCCTGATACTTTTGTGGTGTATCCGGTTTTTGATATTTCGGATTTGGGTTCAAAAACACCAATTTATGTTTCCATAACATTATCATTTTGTCGTCTAAATCTCTTGGATTAAAATCAATAGACATAACATTAGCACGAACAGGTTCCCCTGTTAGTTGATCTATTTTGTATGGTCGTGTAATTACTACAACACCTAAGATTGTTTGAGGTATTTCATATTTCTCTCCTCGTTTTTGTTGTTCTATCAACAAACTGACGAAGTAATTGAGAAACCTGTTAAAATTATAATCGTAGTCAATTTTCTGAATTTCAATAATAAACCTATGGTCATCAGTTTCGGCGTAAATATCTATTTTAATGTCAATATTGGCAATCGGCGGAACAAATCGTTTTTCGGTTTCAATTTTACTGACAACAATCTCAATATCGAAAACGTCTTTTACAAATTGCTGAAATACTTCATTATCTGTAAATACTTTTTTAAAAATTGTTTCATTATCTAAAGGCGCAAGCATAACACTCTTTTTTTATATTTATACAAAGATAATCATTTTTATCCACATATTTTTTTACAAAATTGAAACTAAATTCGTGCAAAAATTTGCGGTACTCTTCAATACCCTGATTTTAAGTGATTTGAATATCAAAAAAGTAACAGATTTCTTAATACATGAAAATCAGTCAATCTACAAAAATAGAAAATATTTTGTCAAATCGTTTTTTTGAGTTGAGAATCTTTGTATTTCATTACAATAGTTTGTCAATAATTTTGTAAAATAATGATAAGTTGATAAAATTTGAAATATTGTGTAATATTTGTAACTGATTGTAATTTAGTAATTTGTGTCTTTAATAAATCTTATAATTCTAAAAGCTGACGACGTATTGTTTTAAGAAACGTTAAAATATTTTACAAAGTCTAAAAAGAT
>DYOJ01000436.1 GCA_020720705.1 Acetofilamentum sp. | reverse complement strand
TCTGTTTAACGATTTTCGGCGGACTCGGATGTTAATATAGTTCTTGTAAGTAAACTCATAACACATTGAAATTATTTATGTTATAGAGATATTTCGACTTGAATGTTTTATGAAATTCTGTAGAAATACGGTAGAAATTCGATTGAAACTAAATAAAAAACTACGAATGACTACTTAATGACAATTTTTGACTACAATATGACATTACTTTCGATTGGAAAAGAGTATAATTAACATAAAATCAAGTATTTATACGTTTACTTACAGACACTAATATAAAGAAATTACCTACAATATGCACAATCACCATAAGCAGCCTCAGCTTGTTGTTTACATAAATTCTTTGCTTGTTCGTATGTTCCTGAATATCCAACCCATGTGTCAACAGGTGCACCATCACAATCATATACGGTTAATGTCCTTGCTCCTGTTGTGTTGTCTGTTGTTGCGCTACCGAACGCAAATGCTAAAAACACGGCGATTACTGCCGCAGATAAAACTGATTTGTTAAACTTTTTCATGATACTTACTATTAAATTTATGAATAAAACGTTTTGATAATAAAATTCCTATAAATGTAACTGTGTAACAGGCTAAATCCCAAAAATCAAATGTGCCTCCGACTAAACCCGTAATTTGAGATATTTCAAAAAATATAGCTGATATGTAAACTATTATAAACCAAAATAGTCGTTCCTTGTTTTCAGACCATAAAATTTCAACCGCTTTAAGCATGGCATAAAACCAAAGAATATCTACCAAATGAAAGTAAATAAAATATGCAAAATCATTGGCGGATGAGAAATTTTTTCCTGATAGCTGAATATTAATGATTTTTCCCAAATGCAAATTTTCTGTTCCGCGAATCAGATAGATAAGCAAGCCTATCATCAACGGAAAAAAAATATGGATTAAAGCTCTTTTCATTATAATATTGATTTATAGCCTTTTACGTAATAATAATGTAAATAAAAATTTGCCTACTCTTTTTCCCGATTTTCGGCATCCTCGGTGTTTTGCGGTTTGAAAAAATTTGCTTAGCTTTAAGCGATTAATAATACTGCAATAGTAAAAAATATCCGTTTGTGCATTTTTAAGATACTGTTTATAAATCGGATAAATCTACCGAAATTTGAATTATATTGCTGTAAATCTGTTAATTATAAATACATTTTTAAACTCTGTAAGAAGTTTAAGTGTTATCTGTAAAAAAAAAGCAGAAAAATCATATATCTTTGTATTTTTGCACAGATTCAGAAAAAATGGCATTCAGAGCAGCAGAAGCAACCTATTTGATAACGCAAGGCAGTTACGACGAAGGCAAAGCAATGCTTTTGTCAGACTATACTGACCTTGTTCTTAATCATTTGAAAATAAGCGAATTAAACATTCAAGATGATGTGAAACGTAACCTACTTTGGCGCATTGCCTTGGATGAATACGCCAAACTGCCGCCTGACGAGCTAAGACAGATAACGTCGCACGAGTCATTTTTGCTTATCGTTAAAGGGCTGATAGATAAGCTCTTCAATAAATATTTCAATGAGCATACCTTTCTCGAACAATATGATAAACTAATTGCAATATTCCCGAGTGTTGAAACCCAGATACACAATGAATTGAAAGATTTGCCCTTCGGTAAAGACTTATTTCTTTCAAAGACTGTATCGGGTTTAAATCTGCGTTCAAACTCAAATCGTAAAATAGCCGTTCTGACGGAACACCCTATCTATATCATAAAAGCTTGGAAAATCTTTGACCGCCAAAACGTTATGGAAAAAGTGGAAATTACGCGGCTTCGCACTGACATTCTCAGATGCCGAGATTTAATTTTCGCCCGCATGATTTTCGGCTTCAAATCAGAAGATATCAAAGACTTCTTACACGATTTTTACGAACTTGCTCCTAATTCTTCCGACACAAAACTATCCGAATGTTTGGATAAACTGTACGATTTAGCTTATACCCTTTACCAAAACGACCAAAAAAAGAAATAAAAAAAGAAATATAAAAAGAAATATAAAAAGAAATATAAAAAGAAATAATATGTTATCGGACAACGATTATAATCTCATACACCGTTACGCAACTAAAACCACAAGCCCCGATGACGAAAAAATTATCGGCGAACGCTTGCAAACCGATGCTGAATTTGTTGATGTTTTGCGTAAATACACGTTGGCATCCCTTAGTCTAAAAAAAATTTACGAGCCGACACACCTTACAAATCAATCTGAAAGCAAGAATATTGCCACCCCTCAAAAAAAGGCATATACCAGATGGGCAGTTGCGGCATCTGCCTTGATTCTGTTGGGTTTATCTGTATTTTATATTATAGAAAATTCGCGTTTGGAAACCACATTAACTCGAATAGAATCCGAACTTGCCCAAAAAGATTCCTTGTTTGCCCAAAAACTTGCCGAGGCAGATAGTTTGAAATCTGCAAATGAAACCCTTGCCCGATTGCTCGAAATTCCGGCGGCGGACAGCGTTGAACTCCATCAACCAAATTCCCCAAAATATAATCACAAAGATTTAGTAGCGCTGGCGGAAAAATCTGCTTATTCTCCGTACACCACTCGCGGCTCGGACGTAGAGTCGGATAAGCTCATTAGTGATAAAGAATATGAAAAAGCAGTGCAACTTATTGAAGGAAAGTTGGAAGGTGAGTTTCCGTCCCCTAAAACCTTAGTATATTACCAATCGGGTGCCGTATGGTATAATGCCGCGCTCGCTGCCGGTGTTTCGCAGAAAAATCAGGACTTGTATTCGAAAAATGCCGTCTCGAAATTTCAGTCTGCCGTTGCCGCCGCCGATGTTTCGGATACCGGCACCAACATCAAATACTACGATGCCGCCCGATGGATGCTTGCACAATGTTACTTGTTGCAAAATCAGCCCGAAAAAGCCATCAAAGTGTTGTACGAGTTACAAAATGCCAAGTTCGACCCCGATATTGCGAAAAAAGCAAAGGGTTTGTTAGGGAAAATAGAGGGGATGAAAAAGGAAGAATGAAGAATGAAGAATGAAGAATGAAGAATGAAGAATGAAG
>DYOJ01000435.1 GCA_020720705.1 Acetofilamentum sp. | reverse complement strand
AATGACTAATGACTAATGACAATTTTTTAAAGCTCCCCCGTAATAGATAATTTAGCAAAATCGTCCAAATTACCGATTAAATCGTAGGAATAACGAATAAACATTTTGCCGATGTCATAGCTTACAAAAGGCTCAACAACCATGCCCATTGCCATATTTACGATAGCTTCGGGCATATTTTGTCCGGCGGCAGTTGCCAAATAAACCCATGCAGGGATTCGCGGATTAATTTCGATGACAAAATATTTTTCGTCGGATGTTTTGATGATTTCCAATTCCATACCGCCGCGCCAACGACTACTTTCAAACATTTTTTTTGTCAATGCAAGCATCTTTTCATCGGAAACCGTGATGCCTCCCCATGCCTTTCCCTTGTCGGTAATGTATTGTTTGCGCATCGGAACTGCGCCAATCACCCGCCCGCTTCCGTCTCCGGTGGCAATGACATTTACTTCTGTCCCGCGTACAAACTCCTGAATGATAACAGGTAAGCCCCACTTTGCAGAAATTTTATTGAAATATTCACTCACTTGCATTTCGGTATAGGCAAGATAGGCATCATAAAATTTACCTTTGACTAAAACGGGGTATTCAAAATTGTATTTAATCTTCTGAATATCAGCATAAGACGTGATACTCATTCCGCGCGGGACGGATAGTCCGTGTTTTTTTCCGAAATCTTCGAGCACTGATTTATGGCGACTTTCAAATTGGTTCAAAGTGGGCAAAAATGTTTTAATTCCCATTTCTGACAGCTCCTTCTCGCTGATTATGAAGGTATAAAGCTCGGCATCGAAATTCGGAAAAATAAAATCTAAATGTTCTCGCTCATGTATTTCTTTGATTCGTTCCATGAACTCCTCCGCACCGCCGGACGGATACGGAATTTGATAAACTTTGTCGCACACATCCGGCATGTAAATACCCGGCTCCAAGTTTTCGTATGCCAAACCGACAATTCTCACGTCAAAACTTGCAGCCTCTCGCAAACTCCGAATCACCGGCACACCCGGACCGGGATTGTCCGTGTTATTCAGCCCTGTTACCGCTATAACGTATTTTGGTTTCATTTCGGATTTGTTTATTGATTATCAGTAAGTTGCATTGATGATAATTGATTCAAAAAATCAAATAAATGCTTTTCGAAAATAGTTTCTTCAACATCAAATTGCTCCGAAAAATAGGCACGAATATCGGCTTCGGTTTTCCCGCTTCGTAACAATCTGATGATTTCTTTGCCGGTTTCATTGGTTGAAAATGACTCGCCCGTAGTGGGGTCAAAAATAAAACCGGAATCGCTGACCGCGAGGTTTGAACGAATTTTCATCTCTATTTTGATTTAAAATTGATATTACAAAAATACGGTGTCCAAACGTAAACGGCGTTACAGAATTTTACATTTTTGTTATACTTTTAAATATTTTTTGAAAAAATCGGAAAAATCGGAAAAATCGGTTGAAAAGAAATCATTTGAAATAAGAATAAACTTCTTTATTTCAAGTAATACTGAAAATGTGTTAATTTGGAAATTTGAAAATGTTTTACAAATCTAACACAGTTACGAACCCTTTGATTTTGTGAAGGATACCCTTATCGTCCGAATAAACCAAAACATAAGGATATGAACTTTGCGGAACATTTAATCCGTTTTGGTATGTTCCGTTCCAAGTTTCGGTTTGATTATTAGATTGAAACAAAATTTGACCGTAGGCATCGAAAATTACCAACGTGAAATCCGTTAAAAATGCTCCGAATACTCGAAATTGGCGGTCAATTTCATTTGGGCTGTTTCGGATAATCGTGTTCGGAATTTGAATATCGGTCGGAGGTTCAGCGCAAAGCGTGTTGCTGACATAGACACGATTTCGTGTATCATCTTGAATAATAAGCGAGTAGCATACATCCGAAGAACTATTATCATTGAAATAATCAGAATTATAAAGCACCGAAATGTCATCGGTAAAATGTTCTGCCGGTTCAACTTGCCAAGTATTTGTACTACCTTTGTATGTTCTTGTTAAAGAGTAAGTTCCAAACAATTCATTAGTTACACTAAACTCTGCAAACCTTGTTGAGATATTAAGCATTTCAATATCAATGTTTTGAAAAGTATCCGTTTTTAGGATAATATCGCCACAATAATCCGTAAGAGTTAAAAACATCATATTTTCAGACACAGAACTCTGATATACAATACTTTGAGGTGATTCTGACTCTGAAACTTTTGCAAATAAATCTGTTTCCGAATTGCGGGAATATAACTGTACTTGATGCGAATCTGTCGTATATTCACAACTTATTCTAAGCCTAACAGTTTGATTATCAGAAACAACAGAATCAACGGATAAAAATTCAGGAATTTCCGGTTGGGGGGTATTTACGACAAAAATCGGTGAAAAGGAGTGCTTTCCCCCGAAACTGTTTGCCTTTACAAAAAAACGATACGCAATATCTAACTTTTCAACGTTAAACAAAAAAAATGTATCTTTGCTTCTGTCATATTCAAGAGTATCCAATCCACTGATTAAGAATAGATTATAAGTACTGACACTCTCCCACCCTACATACTGTGAAAAACTTATCAAAACTGTCTTGGGGCAATATTCAAATTCTGTTTGCGGAAAAATTGTTTCATGAACTTCTGATAATGAGCTGATTTTCAATTCATTATTCTCGTATCTAAATGCACTGATACAATACGATTCGGCTCGTTCTTTCGGATTTGCCACACCATAAGCAGTGCTTATATCTGCATAAGTTCTTTGGTTGGGATTGTTGATGGTTGCAACGGTAACGAAACTTCCCGGAATAACACCGGGTGCTTCATAAATTTTTCGCTTAACGATAAACCCGTCTATTTCGGAAAATGAATAGTTCCAATGCAATTCAATGAGCCCGGTTTCCGGGTTTACGCTGCAATAGTCAATTTGCGGAGCAGGTATTTGTCCGTTTATCGTGTAAATAACTGAAAATAAAGCAATTGAAAACAGTATAAAATTTTTCCCTGTTCGGCTTAGGCTGTGCCTAAGTCGTGCTATCTCACAAGGCTCTTGCCTT
>DYOJ01000434.1 GCA_020720705.1 Acetofilamentum sp. | reverse complement strand
GCATATAGATTGTTTAGCTAAAATAAAACAGGCTTTTTAGACCGGACTCATACATCTTTCGGAAAATCTGAAAGATACAAAAAAATGAAACATAATTGGAAGATAATAAAATGGAGCAAAAAATAATAGTAGGTATCACACACGGCGACATAAACGGTATTGGTTACGAGGTAATTATCAAAACTTTGGCAGATAATAAAATCTTAGAACTCTGTACTCCCGTAATTTACGGTTCACCAAAACTCATGGCATATCATCGTAAGGCTTTTGAGAGTAAACCCTTTAACTACAATCAAATACCGAGCGGAAGCAAAGCTGAACATAAACAACGCAACATCGTGAGCTGTATCGATGATACTCTTAGGATAGAACTCGGAAAACCAACCCAAGAAAGCGGAACAGCAGCCTTGCAATCCCTCAAATGTGCTGTCGAAGACCTCAAAGCCGGCGAAATTGATGTACTTGTTACGGCTCCGATAAACAAACAGACGATTTTTTCGGACGAATTTAATTTCCACGGACATACCGAATATCTGCAAGCCGAATTTGAAACCGAAGAAGTATTGATGCTCATGATTGGCGAACGCATGAAAATTGGCACAATCACAGGACATATCCCGCTTGAAGATGTAACAAAAACGATTACAAAAGAGCTTATACTCAAAAAATTACGCATCTTACACAAAAGTATGGTTGAAGATTTTGCAATGCCGCAAGCTAAAATTGCCGTACTCGGTCTGAATCCCCACGCCGGCGACAACGGACTGATAGGAAAACACGAGCAAGAAGTGATTATTCCGGCAATAGAACAAGCCAGAGCAGAAAAAATTATGGCTGTCGGCCCCTACCCTGCCGACGGATTTTTCGGTAGTCAATCCTACACAAAATTTGATGCCGTTTTAGCAATGTATCACGACCAGGGTTTGATACCGTTTAAAACCATCGAGTTCGAATCCGGAGTAAATTATACCGCCGGTCTTCCGATTGTGAGAACCTCTCCCGCACACGGAACCGCTTACGACATTGCAGGCGAAGGAAAAGCATCGGAGGAGTCGTTCCGAGCAGCTTTGTATGCCGCAATTAAAATTCATAAAAATAGATTGATATACAGTGAGATAAACGAAGACCCTTTACTCACATCCGGACAAACCGGCAATAAACGTCATACCATAGAATAAGCAAAAAAATTAAAGAGCTGTGCACCTCGAACAGTATTTTACTATTACAAACGCTTGGGAAATCTTTTTTTTGAGCATACTGGGAATCGTTGTTCTTCTCAGATTATTTTTTTATGTATTTTTTTATGCACGAATTTTAAAAAAACCTAAACCGCTCAATTCAAGTTCACTCCCATTGTCGGTGATTATTGCGGCACATAACGAAGCAGAAAATCTACGTCAATTCTTGCCCAAAATCTTGGAACAGATTTATCCGCAATTTGAAGTGATTGTTGTAAATGACCGCTCGGACGATGAATCAAATGATGTTTTGGTTGAATATCGTTCAAAATATCCGAACTTATATTTTACTAACATTGAAGAGAATCCGAGATTTCCGTCCGGAAAAAAATTGGCACTTACAGTCGGTATAAAAGCCGCAAAATACGAACACCTTGTATTTACCGATGCCGATTGCTATCCCGAAAGCAAGAATTGGTTGCAAAGTATTTCGCAAAACTATACACCCGGCATCGAAATCGTGTTGGGTTATGGCGGCTATGCCGATACCGGCAAATTTCTGAACACGATTATCCGATATGAAACCTTTAAAATTGGCTTGCAATACTTGACATTCGCAAAATCGGGCATGCCATACATGGCTGTAGGACGAAATTTATCCTATCTTAAACAAACCTACGATACCCAAAAAGGATTTGCTTCTCACTACCATATTAAATCCGGCGACGACGATTTATTTGTCAATAAAGCAGCAAATCGCAAAAATACTGCCGCAACTTGGCACCCGGAATCCCGCACTCGCTCTATCAGTAAAACGACATTCGATGAATATGTGCTACAAAAAGTGCGACATTTCAGCACTTGGAAACACTACAGATTTCTACATAAATTTGTGTTAACAAGTGAAATTTTAACCCGCTTTTTTTATTATACCGGTTTGATTTTTGCATTGATAATGAATATTCCTGTCGGATACCTTATTTCGATATACGGACTGACGGTAATCGTGCAGTGTGCAATTGTCGGCATTGCAGCCAAACGTTTGGGTGAAAAACGCATCGCTTGGTTTGAGCCGATATTTGACATCCTCATGCCGCTTATACACTTGCGCATAAGTATCAGCGGATTTTTTATTCGTAAACGGATTCAAAAAAGATGGAACTAAATAACCAAAATTTCTCAGACAAAGCCAAACGAGACCTTAATCTCATCCGGCGTGCGAATATGGGAGATACACGTGCGTTTACCGAAATTCTTGACTATTATGAAGAACCCATCTATTTTATGCTCCACAAAATGGTTGGCAACAAAGAAGATGCCGAAGATTTAACCCTCGAAGCTTTTGAAAAAGCCTTCCGGAATTTGAACTCATATACGCCGTCATTTGCGTTCAGCACTTGGTTGTTCAAAATTGCAACAAACTGCGGCATTGATTTTATTCGTACCCAAAAAATACGCTCGAAATACATCAATATACGTTCGGCAGGTATGACCTCCGAAATAAACGACATGTTATTGACCGGTGCCGAAGAAACAGGTCCCAACCCCGAACAATACGCCATTGAGCAACAACAAAACCACCAGATATTTGAACTCATAAAACGTATGCCGCCCGATTACAGAAGGATACTTTCTATGCGATTTTTTGAAGAATTCTCTTATTCCGAAATTGCCGAAAAACTACAAATTCCAATCGGAACAGTGAAAACACGTATTTTTCGTGCACGCAACCTTTTGGAAAGCATGCTAAACCGTATCAAATAGATGAATCCTGAAAATGTGTTAATTTGGAAATAATATAATATGTTGATTATACAATATTTAATAACTAAGATTTCCGAGTAAAATTTTCATTGATTTACAGCTCATTACAAATCTGTTT
>DYOJ01000433.1 GCA_020720705.1 Acetofilamentum sp. | reverse complement strand
GTTAAACCAATTTCTTTTTATCGAAACAATGGCATATTCCAATTCTATGCCTTTGATATTTTTTTCGTCGTAATCAATAGACATAATTTCTTCCGGAAAATCGTTGTTTACATTTGACTTAACCTCGTTATAGAGTTGATCTAACTGCGTTTTATCAAGCGAAAGTACATTCCACCCATTGTCGCCGGTCATAAAATCGTAAGGTATAAATTGCATATCCAAATAAGTGGCTAACGATTGTAAACCAGTTTTTTTTGCATTTTGCAAAGCTGATTTTACAGCATCCAATTCCTTTAAAAACAAATCGTAATCGTTTGATTGATTGACAATTGCTACTGCATTTTCAATGGTATCTTTAAACCCTAAAATTTTAAAATCTGCAAAAAGATTTGATTTTTTTGCAAGAATCAGATTTAATTTTTCAGTCCAAATCGATTTTTCAACATCGGTGGTCAATGAGGCATAATCTTGTAAATGATTTTCCCATTCTACAACCCATTTTTCCCATAATTTAAAATATTTGTCGTACGTTTTTTTTTCGGTCGTGGGTTTTCCTTTATCGTTGAAAAGGATTTTTTGAATATTTGGGTCAAGCGCATTGGTTGAAATATTGGTTTTTTGAGATGAATTGACTAAGTTTTCAAACACTTCAAACAGGTTTTTATCAATATTTATATCCCAATATTTATCCGATGTAGGCAACGAATTGAGTTGGTAAGAAATGTCCTCTTTTTTGAGCAATGCTTTACCTTTTGTGGTTGCATCTAACAGTAAATCAGGTAGTAACATTTTCATTTCTACTTCTTCATACACGCGTAATGAAGGGCAAATCAAGGCAACTTCGTTAGGGTTAGCGCTCTGATTTTTGTAGAGATTTTTTAATTTTTGAAAAAGTGAAATATAGTACTTCATTATTTTGTTTTTTATATTGAGTAATGAAAATTGAGAAATAGCATTTGGCTTACATCAGACGAAAGATTATCAAATAATCACACCAAGTGCAGACTTACAGTTTTTTGTCGGAAATAGTGAAATTTAAAGTTTGTCTGCACTTATGTGCGAATTATTAACCAATAATTAGTTTACTTCAATCCATTCATCGTCTTTGATGCTTGGTAACGGATTGGGTGAAAGGTCAAGGATGTTGCATTTGCGACCTAACATTAAAATTCCTTCGGATTTCATTCCTTGTTGTTCTCTGGAACCGCTTCGGTTGATGCGGGTGTCGTGGTAACCATAACTACCGCCCAATACAAATGGTCCGATTGCTAAACTGATACCGGCTTTGACATCGTCTTCGGTTTTTTTGTAAGAATCCGAGCCTTTTTTGAAACCGATTTTAAGGTCCGAAATAAAATACAATTCGGTAGTTACAGCAGGAAGCAACCCTTTACCATTGCCATCGCTCACCATTTGATTGTTCAAAATTTGTTCGCCGTTTTTAGAATATTTCCAGTAACGAGATCTGATAAAAGTGCTTCCAAACCAAGGACTTGATACATAACATTTTCCGATTCTGAACGACAATTCAAAATCGTTAAAATTGTAATCAGAAGTAATTTTTTTGTGTGTTCCGGTTCCGCCCACATTGACCAAACCTAACCAAGAAGCTCCGGCACCCCAACCGTGTGCAGTGCTTTGATAATTGGATTCGTAATTGCTTTTGCTAAACGAATATTCCAACCATTTGGTAGCTCCGGCTAAGGTTCCGGCGGGAACAGGTTGTGAAAAGAAATAGGTGTTCATACCACCCAAACCGGTTCGTTTGGCAGCCAAAAGTTCGGATTCGTAACGTTTTTTGATGGTAACAAAATTGCTGCTTTCTATTTCGTCAATGTAATTGAGCGCTTTTTCGATTTTGCCTTTGTAACCCATTCCTTCCCAACGTTTTAGTGCATCGTCGCGTTTTTTGATGTAATTTCTGCCGTTGATTGCCATTTCAGACATTGCATCAGAATCGCCGTCGGCTACTCTTTTTTGCAAATCGGTCAAATGTTCTTCGGCTTCGTAATACAGCGCTTCGTATTCCAAATATTTCACATATTGTGGTGTAGGAAATGATTGAAAAATAAATTTCGGATTGTCGTCAGGATGTTCGATAACGGTATCATCAAAATCGGGATTAGCTAATTTTTTTATGGTAAACATCTGTTTGCGCAAGGTTTCCAATTTTTTCTCCACTTTGGGGTCAATTTTGGTGTCTTTAACCACACAATATTCCATAATATCTTGATATACATTAGATTTTGTGTGGTCAGGATGCGGATTAAAAATGGTAAAATTTCGCGCACCTGTTTTGGGATCAATTTCAGGAATAAGACTAGGCACTTGGTCAGCGATACGAGCAAATTCTTCGGCAAAAGCATATTTGCTGTATTTTTTTGACGCACGAGCATCGGTATATTCCTCATCAGTCATATTTTCCAACTTAGGCGTTGTTCCAAAGAATCCTTTTAAAGCAAAATCAAAAGCTTCTGGATCCATAATAACGGGCACAGGTTCCCAAGCAACAAAATTGTTGGGTCCTAACATTTTCGGGTCACCACCATTGGTGAGTTTTTTAAATACATCGCCAAAAATGTAACTCATAAATTCATCTTCGGCAGGCATTGGAGTGAATGCGGGCATAATAATAGATTTTTAAAATTATTTCCTACTCTGTTATGGCTTTTCGGAAACCGCCTTTTTTTTAACATTTTTGAAAAATTCGTAACTATATAAATATGGTGTCAACGAATATTCAAAATTTGATGTTGTAAAAGTAGCTTGGTTTTATAACCCAAAACAAGAGGAAAATTCCTGAATTTAAATAGGAAAATTCCTGAATTTTTGTAAGGATAAACCCTTGAAAATTTATAGGATTTTACCTTAAAAAAGGAAAGGGAAAACCCTGATTTTGTATAAAAGATTTTGGGTTGAAACGGTGATATTATATTCCTACCCTGCAACAGCCAAGCGAGAAATAAGATACTATCTATCAAATGCGTTATATAGGTACTACAATCGGAAAAGTCAGCGTAGGAGTAGCATGTATAGTCAACATGCCTATGAGATATTAGTTA
>DYOJ01000432.1 GCA_020720705.1 Acetofilamentum sp. | reverse complement strand
TTTCGCAATTATCTTGTGTTTAGCGTCCACGCTAAACATCATAATATCAATTAAATGAAAATATTAAACAGATGAAAATTATTATTACTTCTCTAACTCGAAAAGCGTGGACGCTTTTCGCAATTATCTTGTGTTTAGCGTCCACGCTAAACATCATAATATCAATTAAATGAAAATATTAAACAGATGAAAATTATTATTACTTCTTTGTTATTATTTTTAATTACAACGAGTTATGCGCAAAATATTTTCGGTTCGTGGAGCGGAATAATGTTTCAGGAAGAAGGCGGCACACGCGCTGAGTATTATTATGCCTTGACAATTGAACCGATTTCGGCTCACGTATTTAAAGGCACGAGTTATGTGCAATATTTGGATAAGCCTGATATTTTTGGTGTCATGGAATTTACGGCTGTTTTTACGGACGGAAAATTTGTATTCAAAGAATCGCATATTGTCAAACAGCGAGAAGATTTGAACATGTATTGGTGTATAAAACAGGGCATTTTAGAATATACCGAACGCAATGACAGCGCATTCCTCAGCGGGAAATGGGAATCGTGGAATCCGCGCTCGTGTTCACCCGGAACGGTTACCCTCGCTAAACCCTTGCCTATGGATATGAATCCTGCCGTTGAAACGGAGGTCGTGGTAAAAGAAGAGGTAAAACCCGAAACTAAGCCTGTAGTTTTGCCAAAAAAAGAAGAGGTAAAAATTGTTACCGAAATGAAAAAACGCAAGACAAAACTCACACTTGCCGAGCCTGTTACAGTGAAATCTAAACTATTTTATATCGAAATATTTGACCACGGTTATGTGGACGGCGACAGTATCTCTTTGTTTTTTAATGACAAACCGATTCTCGTAAATTACAGACTTACAGGTTCTCATAAACGTATCGAACTCAATTACGATACCACTTTGCCGGACAATAAACTCTTGCTACACGCACATAATTTGGGCGAAAGTGCCCCGAACAGTGCTGCAATACTCATTTTTTCCGGTGATTTGGTTCAAAAAGTTTCGATTCTGTCTGATATGGGTGAGTCCGGCTTGATAAAAATTAAATACAAGCCTTGAACGAAATAAGGTCTATTCTGCTTGCGTAGTGTGGTATAGTGAAAATTGTAATCCTGATTTACCTTAAAACAATGTGTTGTGATTTCGGGTTTTGACAATTTTTAAATTATATTTTTCAACTAATTTTTCAGGAATAGGAAGATTTTTTAAATTTTGAGGCTCAGCTTTCAATGCGCCTGAACCATAACTCTTGCTTACATATTTTAGATTAACGAGTGTTTCCGGATGGTTTAATACTGTCCACAGATTAAAAACATCTTGTTTTTCTTTTGATTTTGTATAAATGCAATGTAAAGTATGTAAAGGTAATACACCTACTTCATTCAAAATAAACCGAACATTTCTTCGACCTAAATAGGCAAAAAGCATTTCAGGAATTTCACGTTTTTCTGTTTTATACCATGGATTTCTGGATTTTATTAATGCACGTTTATTTAATTCTAATCTTTCGCCTTCTTTTAAATATTCTACAATTTGTTGGGGTAAAATTTCAGGTTTATCAATATAAAGTAAATTTGTTGGTCTTCCTTTTTTGTCTAATTCGTTAATTTCTTTTAAAGTTAAAATATCGGTTTCAATATCTCGTGTTCTTCCGATTGTAAGTCGAAAATATTCTTTGGGTAAGTTTAATTCTTCAATTTGTCTATTTGTAAGAAAGAAAAATTCGGTTGCTCCGGTTGCAATTCCTCGCATAACAGTTGCAAAATCCGATAATTTATATTGCGAAATAATTTCTTGATGCGGAGGTCTTGATAATCCGGTTTGTAAAGCTTCTTCTAAATCTCTTTCAATTATTTCGATTGTCGGTAAATCAAAATTTGTAAAATCTGACTTTATAAATTGAAGCAATTCATTATTTTCTTCATTAATTTTTATCCACTTTAATTTATTTTGTGGTTTTTGTTTTTTGATAAGAAAAATCATTGCATTCGTGTCTATTTCAGGAAACGGAGATGCTTTTTCAGAAAAAGTTATAACACCTTCTAAAAAGAAATTTTTTGTAATCCAATTCCAAAGTTTTTTTGCAAAAACACCTTCGCAAGTATCTGCCGGCATGATAAATGCTAATCTTCCGTTTTCGTTTAATAAATTAAGGGCTTGTAATAAAAAATAAATGTGATAACCGGCTCTTCCGTCAATTGTTGAGCCGATTATTTTATAAGTTAATTGACGTAAAATATTTTTTGTTTCGTCATCAATTCTGTGATGTCGAATATACGGCGGATTTGCAACAATTGCGTCAAATTTTCTGCTTGGCGGATTTTTTATAAAATCTCTGTTTTCTACAATAGAAACAGTATTGTCGTATATTTTACTTTTTAAAACATTATCGTCAATATCAGTTCCGTAATATTTTGAAGTTTTTTTTAATAAAAGCATTGCTTGTAAAAACGCACCTGTTCCGGTTGCAGGGTCAAAAATTAATTCAGCATTTTTTGTAACATATTCAATCATTGGCATTGTAACCCAATCAGGTGTCCAAAATTGACCTTTATCACGCAATTTTTCTCTTTCTGTCCAATTTGTCGGGATTATTTGTTGATTGATTTTTAACTCGTTCATTTTGTGGCATTTTTAAGAACGGTTAAACATTCATCTGCAATTCTATTTGTGTAATCCCTCTTAATTCAAAATCAATATCTTGTTTTAAAACACTTAAAATTTTTTCAAATGGGTGCATATTAATTTGTTTGCAGCAAAGTTATAACTAAAAATTCATATCGGCAAGAAGATTTCCATTCAACACAAATACGAAAAAGTTATATAGGAGTAAACTATCGAAATTTCAATAATATTCTAAAATCCAATACTCCGTTATTACATCGTGTAATGTGTTGATTTGCTGTAAATTATACAATAAAATTCCCAATTTAACTATTGGCTGTAACTAATTGGAATTAAGCGATTTGAGTCTAATGTCTAATTCGACTTTACGAAGTTGAAGATTTCGGCAAAGTTTGTGCTTAGAATAGTTTAGCGTGGACGCTAAACGCAA
>DYOJ01000431.1 GCA_020720705.1 Acetofilamentum sp. | reverse complement strand
GTCTCAAAAAAAAAGTGTTTTATTCATTTGTAAATCTAACAGTATGAAAACCATCAAATTCATGGCGACAGCAATCGCAATTCTGACCATTTTAGGCGGATGTTCTCAAGAAAAACTTGCCAAGAAAGCATTTATAGACCCGCCCTTTCCGCATCTGAATCCGCAATATTCCGGTTTCGACCTGAAAGCCGAAACCGGAGGCACTTATGTTTTTGAAAAATCCGGTTCGGTAATCACAGTGCCGGCTGATATTTGGGTAGATTCGTTGGGCAATAAAATTACCGGCAACATGAAACTGAAATATCGCGAGTTTCACGATGCCTATGATATATTCCTCTCCGGAGCAACCATGCGCTACGATACTGCCGGCATGCCCCAAAGCCTCGAAACCGCTGGTATGTTTGAGATTCTCGCTTTTAAGGATAATAAAGAAGTGTTTATTGCAAAGGGGAAAAAATTAACCGTAAAAATGGCGTCCTACACTTCAGAAGACGACCACAATTTCTATTTTTTGGACGAAAAAGCCGAAAAATGGCAATTCACCGGAACCTCCAAACCGGAAATAAACACAAAAATCAAAATCATACGAGACACCATTGAAAAAATGCAACCCGAACTCGCTTTTCCGCTTGGCGAAGACTATTTTGCACTTGATTACACCGGAATATTAGACGTGTATTTCAAAAATGATTTTCTCAAAATTGAAAAAAATAAAAAAAATAATGATTTAGAAAAAAAATTCAAATCCTACGGCATCACTTGGACAAAAATTTGGGGTTCAAATTACATCAAATATCATGGTTTGGACATGCGCGTGTACGAAATTCTATGGAAAAATGTAAGCGGCAGAAGCCTGCCGAACAAAACTACCGACTATTACGTAGAAACTGCAAAATATATCGGAGATGATGTTTACGTATTGACTATCAACCATAAAGGAAAATCAAGAGATATAAAAGTGGAAGCCGTTATGCCCTTACGCACTTTGTTTGCACAGAACCCGGAAGATTGGCAAAGCAAATACGACCAAATCATGGCAAGTATTCGCCAAGAAGAAGAACGCCTGAAAATGCAAGCCTCCGTTTTTAGAACATACGATGTTACCGGAACAGGGTTTCATAATTGGGATAAAGTATATAATCGAGAAGATAAAATTGACATCCTTGCCGAGTTCAAATTCGACCGCGAAATCAGTCAAGATATGGGGGATATGATGGTCTATTATTTTGTTGAAAATAACAAAACTTTTGTCCAAATAAATTCTAATTTAAAAGACCAAAAAATTATGCTTGTGCCGGACAGCACTGCAAAATTTGTTGCCGTTATGTCCGATACCGAAGCTGCGATTTTTTCTTCTTCTGAATATAAAAAATTGGATTTGAGTAAGTTAAAAACATCCGGTAAACATATCTTTGAAATGAAAACATACAAAATCAGCAGTAAAGACGAATTAGTTTCGCTTCTGAATTAACCCGGTTTTTTTCAAAAGGCACAGCCGTTTAATCTGATAAAATCAGAAAAAACGGCTATTGCTTTTTTGCATGATTTTTGGCACATTAAAACTATTTTTTTTGTAACTTTGCAAAAAAAATGAAACAATGAGCAAGCACACAGATAAAAAAATTCTTGATTTGCTGAAACAACGAGTTTTAGACCGCGACAAAGAACTCGAACAGTTGGAATATCACAAGGCAACCAAAGAAGCACTCGTAGAAATGACTGCTTTGTCGAAAACCGAAGTAGATGCACTTTATAACCAAGTGAAAACCGAAGTACTTGTTGAACAACGAAAAAAAAGAACCCGCATTATTTGGATAAGCGTAGTCGCTGCTGTGATTGTGCTTATTGCCGTGCCTAAAATAATCAAAAATTCTACCCCGCCCGAAGAATTCGCGGAAAATTTCGATGATAATTCAAATTCTTGGAGCTTTAGCAATAAAACCGGCACCGGGTATTATCTTCAAAACGGTCAATTTGTCATGGATGTTTCCAAAGAAACTACAAAAATTGATTATATTGACCACGCAATTCAATTGCCCGAAAAATACACCATAACAATTGATGCGTCCAAATTATCAGGATTAGTGGAAAGCTTTGGAATATACATCGGAGCAAACAGCAATAATTTCGGATATTTTTTTATCCGTTCTACAGGCACGGCACGTTGCGGTTTCTCAATAAAAAGTGAATGGCAGGACAACCCGGATTGGTTTGAAAGTGAGGCTGTTTTAAAGGGCGAAAACGTAGTGAATCGGATTCAGGTAACTGTTTCCGGAAATAGTTTTGAGTTTTTTGTAAACGGAAAATCCTTAGGAAAAGGCGAAATGTATGGGCTGAAACCCACACAATATTCCATAGCTGTAGGAGGGATACAAAAAATTGCGTTTGATAATTTGAAGATTATTAACGATGCAGATAAATCGGTTGTATATGAAAACGATTTTTCTAAACCCGATGCACCATGGATTGAAAAGGCAAATCTCATTAAATATGCAGAGTTTAAGGACGGCAACTATGTAATGACTGTAAATGAGGACGATTACTGCTATTGGGCAAGCACATGGATTCCGGCAGAATTTGAAAAAACGGATGAATACGAAATTATTTTAAAAGCCAAAGTCATTAACAGAGAAGGTGTCGGTTATTATGGAATAATGTTTTTAACCAACGACAATAATTACATAACTTTAGAAGTAAAAGACGAACGTCAAGCGCGAGTTCGTGTTGTGCAAGACGGTGAATATCAATATAACGGGACGTATTCTGCTGAGTTATCTTCGGCACCTGAGGAATTAGAATTGAAAATTGAAAAAAGTAAAGAAGGCACAAAGTATTTTTTTAACGGAACGCTTGTTGATAAAATCAAAAAAGAGCATTGGTTTTATTGGGAGGACATTGACAAAATAGCTTTGCGCGTATGCAACCATTCTACTGTCGCTTTTGAATCGCTCACTATCAGAGAGTTAAAATAAAGGTCAAAACATAACCTGTTAATATTTGAGATTATGTAGGTTATAGTCATTTTTCCGATTGAATGTTTAGTCATTTAGTAGTCAAAAATAGTCATTAAGTTGTCATTCA
>DYOJ01000430.1 GCA_020720705.1 Acetofilamentum sp. | reverse complement strand
TAATCGGAGCTTCCGAAATCAACGTAACAAAATGTGTTGCCGGATTGGGATAGAGACGACCGGCACTCATCTCCTGATAATCAATGCTGTTGCAATACGTGATAATCATAACATCCACATCGGTGCAATATTCGTTTGAAACCGTCCAATTCATGTAAGTTGTTGCTTCGTAACCGCTTACTAATGTTATGTTACTTGTAGGGTCGAGCACGTTTCCGCCGCCGAATGCGATAGTCCACGCGCCGGTTTCACCTTCGTTGAGTTCGCCGGCTGCGATATAGGTTTCATTTTCGCAGGTCAGAATATCCGAGCCGGCATCGGCGGTAACCTTTGCATTTATGACCTCCTCTAATGAATAAGCGAAGTATTGCCCCATGCAAACATTCCATTGAAATATAGTTGAGCCACCTCCAATGTAATAGACTGTGGTTTGACGCGAATAAATATCGTCAATTATACCGTTGCCGGATACCAAAGACCAATAACATGTCGCACCACTTACTGCACTGGCATTAAGTTCTACAGAATCTTCACATACAACAATTGGTCCATGTCCGCAGCCGATACAGCCGTAATCGGCAATCACCTCCACGATGCCCGATGAGGCGCAACCATTTGCAAAAACTGTCCAACGAAATATATTCATTCCTCTCGACAAGCCGCTAACCAAAGTTTGAGGTTGTGTCGGAAATTCAAAATTTCCCGAGCCTGCTACAACGTCCCAACTCCCTGTTGCGCCTTCGATATCCGGCAATTCCGATGCGTTAAGCATCGTTTCCGTAATACCCCAAATTAATTCTTGATTTTCACCGGCATCTACTTTAATACCTTTGTATATGACCTTAATATCATCATAAACAATGGTTTGTGTTTCGGGATTGAGTTTAGTCCAACGAAAAATATTTTCACCCGAACTTAAATTTCTGACTTTCGTATTGCTCACATTTATATTGTCAAAAGTACCGCTTCCGGCAATAACAGACCAAAACGCCGTCGCACCAAACGCATGATTTGCCGAAAGTTGAACAATCGAATCACAAGTCGTAACATCCGCGCCGGCGTAAACAGTATTTTCGGTCATTATGACTGTAACTTCTTCAAAATCAGAACATGTTTCGGTGTTTACTGTCCAACGCAAAACAAAGTTATCGTTTTCATTCAGACCGGATATAAAAGTTTCAGATAGGGTTGAATTATCAATTGCAGAAGTTTCAGCACCCGATTGGATAGTCCAAAAACCGGTTCCAAAGCTCGGGTTTACAGCCAAAATATCTAAACTTGTATTTGAATTTTGAGGATAAACTGAAATAATTATTGCTTCATCCGGTAAATTATTTGTAATCGAAATATCATCGAAAGCCATGCAACCGTTGCGTGCAACAGTCCAACGAAACACATTTGTACCCTGTCCTAATCCCGATACCTCCGAAACATTGCTCGTATAATTTGAAATAGTTCCTGTATTTCCAATATTCGACCAATAACCGACACCGTTTGCCGGATGTGTTGCTGCAAACTTGTAAGAATCACCACAAAATGCGGCATCAGCACCAGCATTTACCGTGAATTTATGACATGAAACTTTTACAACCGAACTTTCGGGTGTGCCGTTTTCGGTATAATTCCAATTTAAAACAAGCGTAGAACTCGGTTGCAAATTCGTAATTTCTGTATTGTAAAGTGTCTCGTTTACAATTGTGCCCGATCCGCTTACAATTGTCCAATGTCCGCTACTTTCCGGATGTGTGCCCGAGATAAGAACCGACGTGTTACATGATACAATTTTTGAAATAAACGCCGGCTCAGAATTGTTTGTAATCGTAACGTCATCATAGCCTGGAGTGTATTGATAGCCGTCTTTTTTGCATGCCCAGCGAAATACATTTACGCCGGGTGCAATGTTTCGCACAACTGTTTTAGGGTCAGTAATGTTGTCAAACTCGCCCGCGCCTTGGATTACCCACCAAAAACTCACTGCTCCCGGAATCGTGTTTCCGTTCAATCTGGTTGTATCGGAGTAAATCGTTTGGTCATCGCCGGCATCAATTTGCGCATAAGTTTGTTTTGCGGTCGTTGTTCCGATAATCAATATCAGAAGCAAGCTGAGTAAGAAATTTGTTTTCATGTGATTTATGATTTGAAATTTAAATCTAATTTTGCAAAGTGTTATTTTACAGTATATTAATTTAGAAAAAATGAATCTTGGTGTAATTAAATGTTTTGTTTCTTATGTCAATACTTCGAGAGATTTGAGAATTTAGACGTTAGATATTAGACTCAGATATTTCAATTCCGGACAGTTACAATCAATCATACAATCTGAGAAATTTTATAATCTAATTTGCAATATATCAATATCTTACAAGAATTATTGACGGACTATTGTTATGTTTAAAATCTTACAAAATCTTGAATTTGAAATTCATTGAAAAATATCGGCTTTTTTAAAAAAATCGTAATTATAAATATAAGACTCGAAACAGACTAAAAACGTTGCATGCTACGTTAAAAATATTTTTGAGATTGTGTTTCAGTATGCTGTTTTCTTTGATTTCATTCTGAATAAAAAGCTGTGAATTAAGGATTTGAATGTAGTTTTCGAAAAAAATATCCCGAAAATTTCCGGTTTGGCTTACGGAAATTTCGGGACAAATTTCTTTTGAGTGCTTACTCAGAAAATAACTTCGTTAGAATTTAGAAAATATTGGTTTGATATTAGTGTCATGTCAAGACTCTTCTGACGTTTCCATGTCCTATCGGACGATGGAAAGTCTCTCCTGCCCTGCATTCGACCGTAGGACAATGTAGCGTCATTTCAAAATTGACGCGATATTAGACATAAATTACACCTATTAGATAAAAGACGTCAGAATACAGACAACAGACTCTAAAATATGTAATTCTGTATTTTAAAAGTTAATTATGTAATATCATTCAGTGCTTGCAAGAAAACTCGTAACTCATTGAACTACTTGAAAAAATAACAAAATTAGGACTTAATGTTTGAGTCTACTCCGAAAAGTGTTTTTAGCCGCTAAGCGGTTTTGTAAGTGTCTGAATATAAAATTATTATTATTCTATTAATAAC
>DYOJ01000429.1 GCA_020720705.1 Acetofilamentum sp. | reverse complement strand
AACTTACACAAGTTTTAAGATGTTTGATTTTTTTGAAATGGTGTTCAATTCAAAATCAAAATCAAGAATCAAATTTAGTCCGGGAGATTTTCCGATTTCGAGGCTGCCAAGTGTTTTGTCAAATTTTAGGGCTTTTGCGCCGGTGATTGTCGCAAATTCTATCAGTTTACGGAACGGTATTTCAGGAAAGTTTTGCTGAATTGTTTTAAGTTCTTCCAAAACGGAAAGCGTTGTATTTGAAGAATATCCGTCTGTTCCGAGACATATTTTTACATTATTTTTTAAAAATAGCGGTATTTCCGGTAAACGATTTTCGATGTATAAATTTGCATTCGGGCAAAAAGTCCAATAGATATTTTTGGAATAGTTTTCGGCAAACTTGATATCCTCTTCGTTTGTAAATGTATTGTGTATCAGTAAGATATTGTTGTCCGGATTGATAAAATTTAAAATACTTTTAAGTGCCGATTTTCCGGATACTTCAAAAACTGTGTAATCAAAACCTCTGCTTTCGAGATACGTTTTAAGTGTGCCCGTTTGGGATGTAAATAGTTCGTTCTCGGCTGCAGTTTCCTGATTATGAATGGATATGATGCTGTCTGTAGGATTTGAATTTCGTATTTCGTAAAACAATTTCGGCGTAACGGAGTAGGGGGCATGTGGCGTAAGGCTGCCGGACAATCCAAATTCCTGCAAGGTATGTCTCAGATTTTCAGCATATTCTATAATTTGTTTTTCTGAAAAATCAGACAGTTTAAAAAGTTCTATAAAGTTGTGGTAGCTTATCTCTGACTGTTGTTTTTTGAACAAAAAAGTTTCGGACGAATTGGAAATATCGCCTATGGCAACAATTCCGTTGTAAACCATTAACTCGTGGGCGGCTTGTATAGCGGCAGGCTTATCGGCAGGCAAATTCCTTGTTAAATTAATTTGGCGGATAAACTCGGTAAGTCCGGTGTTGGGCGGTATAAGTCCTTTGGTGTGAGAGAGTTCCAAATGACAGTGTGCGTTTACGAAGCCCGGAACAATTACACCCTCATAAAATTCGATGTTGCGGGCAGTGGGTTTTTGACCGCCTGTGTCTTCTATGTTGAGAATTTTTCCGGAATCATCAATGGTAACAATTCCGAAATTCAAACAGTCTCCGGTTGCTGTAATTATCTGATTAGCTGATATTTTACGCATCAATTTCGTCCTTATACCAGCCGGAATACATTAAATAATTGTGTGCAATTTTTTGTATCATTTCTCGACTTTGGTTTGGCTCAATGGCTTTAACTTTTACAGCCGGGACACCTGCATAAATGCTGTTCGGTTCTACAATCGTACCGGTTTTTACAAGCGAGCCGGCAGCAATGATTGAGTTCTCGCCGATAACGGCATGGTCTAACACAACTGCGCTGATTCCGATGAGCACATTATTTTCGATTTTTGCTCCGTGCACCACAGCATTGTGCCCAATGGACACATTGTCGCCGATTTCAACAACCGATTTTTCATAAAGTGTGTGCAAAACGGCATTGTCTTGAATGTTTACCCGATTACCGATGCGTATGGAATTTACATCGCCGCGCAATACCGCGCCGTACCAAATACTGCAGTCATCTCCCATAACAACATCGCCCAAAACAACTGCGGTTTCGGCAAGAAAGCAATTTGCACCAAAAATCGGGCTAAATCCTCTTATTGTTTTTATAATTGCCATTATTTCAGATGATTAAGAATTTCTGGTTTAATTTTGCTTTTGACTTCGGGGGTAAACTCAATATAAACATCGGAAGCCCCGAAGGCGTAAGACGCAATTTCATAAGCGTTAAAATAGAACCCGATTCCGTTGCGAGACAGGTAAAAATTATCGGAAGGAAGCACCGGTTCGGTAATTTCGCCTTCCAATTCCTCATCGGTAATTCCTTTTTCTGCTTTGATACCTTCAAGAATTCTTTTGGACCAATACGCATCTTCCGGATTGTTCAGAATATCTTTTATTTTAAGTAACTTGTTGGTTTTCAAATCGAATGTGAAGAAATTGCTGGCGTAGTTTCCGTGTGCGCCGCCGGAATATTCGTCCCAATGTATGGCATAACAGAGCAAATTGTTGTCGTTAAAAACAACGTCCGATGATTTATTTCGTTCCCAATTATTCCCAAAATCTTCTGCGGCTACACTTTCCTGATACATTGCATAAAAGCTACTGTGGTCTGCCTTCAACATTTCTTCGGGGCTGTCGGCACAAGATTTTACCGAATCGAAAAAATATTTGCAAATACTGTCTGCAATCTCTTGGCGGTTAGGGAGATAGAATGAGGCTGTGTTGGAATAACTTGTTTCTTTGCCTTCTTCTGTTTTTTCAAAATGATAAACTTTGAAAGATACGGATTCAGAATAATCTTCGGACAATTCTACGGGGGTGTCTTTTCCTTGTTTCCTTATTGTGCCGTTGATTTTTTTTCCTGTAAATGTTCCTGATAAATTTTCACCGGTTTTTTCGGTGCTTTCCATGGTTTTGAGTGCGAGATTTCCGTTACGTTCAAATTTACCGGTTAATGTAATTTGTGCGCCGTTTCCGTCTGAATAATAGACTAATACGATATTACTGTCTCGACTGAATACATCGGCTTCGGCAGAAACTCCTCCGATAGTACCGGCATAATGCGCATAAAATTCTTCGTAATTGATTTGTTCGTGAGTCTCGTCCGGGTTTATGTTCTCGATTGTTGAGTCTGATTTGAGTTCAGAAGTCGAGTCTTTTTTTTCCGAATTTTCATCTTTACAACTTACTGTAAAAAGTGTTGCAACTATTAGCGTGCCGAAAATTATTTTAATATTCATGCCTTTGATTGTTAAATTCTTAACTTGATACGGTTTTGTAATATCCAATCTTTTGAACGCATAAAAGTAGTGTAAAATTTCTATATTGAAAAAAAATCAGGACTAAAAAATGAAAAAGACGATACCCCTCAAAGATATCGCCTTAAATTGAATCAAATTTTAACGACTTATTTAGTTATTATAAGAAAACTCATAACATATTGGAAAACTGAATGTAATATAGATATTTCGTATCCGCTCAAAAAATAAGGGTGAATGTAACTTTTAATATTAACT
>DYOJ01000428.1 GCA_020720705.1 Acetofilamentum sp. | reverse complement strand
CACTCCGAAAGGTATTTTTGACAAAATTATGCAGAATACAAAATTATTAAAATAATGAGTCCACTCCGATAAGCCGCTTAGCGGTTATTTTAAGAAAAATTCATTATTGATAATCAGATACTTATAAAACCGCTTAGCGGCTAAAAACACTTTTCGGAGTAGGCTCAATAATACAATTTCAATAAGTTACAATATTAATAATTCGTAATAATTCGTGAATTAGTGGTCTATTTCGACTTTTCGGAGTGGACTAATTATTATTAAAAAAAAAATTATAATTTATGAATCTGCTCCAAGTACCCTGCGAACGTAACAACTCGCATAAGGTAAACTATTTATCTTGTTGCTATACTGTTCTTATAAAAACGATGGACAGGTTGTTATTCTAAAATTTCACGTTTCGGTGTAGGCTCATTTTTGATTTATAAAATATAGATTGACACTATTTTATATTCTGTTGTCTGTAATCTGGTGTCTTAAATCTAATAGAATATCTGAAATCAATAGAATTATTCTGTTTTTTACCCCAAAAAGCATAATTTAACATAATCACAAACTTTATAATCTTAAAAATATGTCAAAGAAAAAAGACAAACAAACGGATGCATTCGGCTATAACATGAAAAATCTACAATATATTATTTTAGATATTTTCAGATCACATCCCGCACAATCATTTAATTATAAGCAACTTAGTAAAAGTTTAGGGGCTGCTGACGTTAATGCAAAGCGTCTTATTTCCGAAGTGCTTGACAATCTTGCACGTGAGGGAAAGATTGAGGAAGAAACTCGCGGAAAATTTAGCTATATTCCGCAAAGCACTACAGTTACCGGAACAATTGACATGACAAAATCCGGCTCGGCTTATTTGATAACCGGAAAACCCGGTGGCGATATATTTATCTCCGTCGAAAATTTGAATCAGGCATTACACGGTGATACCGTTGAAGTTACAGTCTGGGCACATCACAAAAAACGACAGGTCGGTGAGGTTCTGAAAATTGTTAAAAGAGCCAAAACCGAATTTGCCGGCATTGTTAATATCAAAGGTAATTATGCTTTTTTGGAAGTTTCGGAAAGTCGGATGCCTTACGATATTTTTATTCCGCACGAATTTCTGGGCGATGCCAAAAACGGACAAAAAGCCATTGCACGAATGACCGAATGGGACAGTAAATCCAAAAATCCGACAGGAAAAATCATTGATGTTCTCGGAAATCCGGGCGAGAATGATACCGAAATGCACGCCATACTTGCCGAATTTGATTTGCCTTACAAATTTCCGCCAAAATTGGAAGAACTTGCAAAACAAATTGATACAGGAATTAATGAAACAGAAATTGCCAAACGGGAAGATTTCCGCAACATCCTAACGTTCACGATAGACCCGCGCGATGCCAAGGATTTTGATGACGCTTTGTCATATCGGAAGTTGGACAACGGTAACATAGAAGTCGGGGTGCATATTGCAGATGTAACACATTATGTCGAACCCAGTTCTGCTATTGATAATGAGGCTGTTGAACGCGGAACATCAGTATATCTTGTGGACAGAACTGTCCCTATGCTACCCGAACATTTATCGAATTTTATTTGCTCACTGCGCCCGAACGAAGAAAAACTTACCTATTCCGTAATTTTTGAACTCAATGAAAAAGCTGATATTTTGAAACATCGGTTTGCAAAAACTGTTATAAAATCGGCACGAAGGTTTACTTATGAAGAAGCCCAAGAACGTATAGAAACCGGTGAAGGCGATTTGTTTAACGAAATTCAACATCTTGACAAATTAGCTAAAAATTTGAGAAGCAAACGTTTCGGAAAGGGTGCAATTGCGTTCGACCGTGTTGAAGTGCGTTTTAATATTGACGAAAAGGGAAAACCCTTGAGTGTCTATTTTAAGGAAATGAAGGATTCCAATCAATTGATAGAAGAGTTTATGCTGCTGGCAAACCGGTATGTTGCCGAATTTGTGGGCAAACAGCCCAAAGGCGGAGCAAAAACATTTGTGTACAGAGTGCACGACGAGCCTGACTTTCAACGACTTTATGATTTCTCAAACTTTATCAAACGTTTCGGTTACAACATAAAATTCGATTCGGATACTTCAGTATCAAAATCCTTAAACGGCTTACTTTCAAAAGTAAAAGGAAAAGCTGAGCAAAATGTTGTTGAACAACTTGCCGTTCGTTCAATGGCAAAAGCTGTTTACACGACCCAAAATATCGGGCATTACGGTTTGGCGTTTGATTTTTATACCCACTTTACTTCACCCATACGGCGATACCCCGATATGATGGTGCACCGTTTATTGCAACGATACCTTGCGGGCGGAGAGTCTGTTTCCGGCGAAAAATACGAGCAAAAATGTAAACATGCCTCCGATATGGAACAACGAGCAGCAAACGCCGAACGTGCTTCGATTAAATATAAACAAGTTGAATTTTTGACGGATAAACTCGGATTTATTTTCGATGCAGTCATAACAGGGGTTACCGAGCATGGCATTTATGCCGAGATTATTGAAAACAAAATTGAAGGTATGATTCCGATGCGCGAACTTACCGGTGATTTTTATGTTTACGACGAAAAAAATTATTGTATCACAGGGCGGCGAAGTCGAAAACGTTATCAAATGGGAGATAATTTGAAAATTCAAATCGTTCGAACAGATATGCAGAAACGGCGTCTTGATTTTATAATTGCGCACTAAAATCACGAACAAATCCTGAACGCGAGTGCACAGGATTTTTCAAAATACATATTCGGCTTTTTTTTATTGAATAAGTAATGATTACGAACCGGGGTAAATTTCTTACATTCACATACCCCACAGCAAAGCAAAGTTTGCAAATCGCTTTACATTTCAGGCAGTTTGCAAATGCCGCGCAATAGCGCAATGTATTGTTGAGCATACATTTAAGTTCATATTGCTTTGCAAAGATAGATAAAATTTATCGAAATAAAAGCGTAGAAAGATTCTGCGCTTAGCGGAGGCACAGACACATAAAAATCTATCTGTAAAAAAAAGCGTAGAAACTTTCAACACTTTTTAAGAATCATTCAATATTCTTTATTCTGTTTTTTCTATCCGGTTTTGTATCGCTTG
>DYOJ01000427.1 GCA_020720705.1 Acetofilamentum sp. | reverse complement strand
AATTCATTCCCGAAAATTACCGACAATGCACCAAAACGGTAATGGACAACATTGCTGACCCAAACATCTCGTTCGATGAAAACGGGGTATGCAATTATTATCACGAATATTTCAAAGAAGAACAATTAAATGTTTTTACAGACGATGCCGGTAAACAAAAATTCGACCAAGCTGTTACCGAAATGATAAAAGCCGGAGTTGGTAAAAAATATGATTGCATTCTCGGAGTAAGTGGTGGTGTGGATAGTACCTATCTTGCATATTTAGCAAAAATTAATAATCTACGAACATTACTTGTTCATTTTGACAATGGATGGAATTCCCAAGAGGCTGTCAGCAATATTGAAAACATTGTCAATCATACAGGGTTTGAATTAGCAACCTACGTTGTAAATTGGGTGGAATATCGTGATATTCAATTATCTTATTTCAAAGCAGATGTTATAGATATTGAGGCAATTACTGATCATGCTTATACTGGAACATTATTTAGGATAGCTGCTGAGAAAAATATTAAATATATTTTGTGGGGTAATAATGTTGTAACTGAATCTCTTTTGCCGAAATACTGGATTTACAACAAAGCCGACCACGTCAATATCAAAGATATTCATAAAAAATATGGAACAGTTCCTTTAAAAACATATCCTTTTTTTGATTCAAAAGCGAAAAATTATTACATGAAAGTTGTAGGGATTCAAACAGTTTCTTTATTAAATTATTTAGTTTATATTAAAAGCGATATAAAAAAATTTATAATTGAAAATCTTGATTGGAAAGATTACGGGGGAAAACATTATGAATCTGTTTTTACTCGATTTTATCAAGCTTACATTTTACCGAATAAATTCGGAATTGACAAACGAAAAGCCCATTTATCAAATTTAATTTGTTCCGGACAAATTACTAAGGATGAGGCTTTAAAGGAACTTGAAACTCCGATGTATAATGCTGAGCAGTTGGAAACAGACAAAGAATTTGTATTAAAAAAACTCGGATTTTCGGAATCGGAATTTGAGGCTTACATAAATGCACCTCGCCGCGAACATACCGAATTTAAGACAGAACAATCGCTTTACGCAAACTATCCGATTTTAAAACCTTTGAAACCGGTTGGAGATTTTGTTAAGAGAAAATTTTTAAAATAACCCCCATGCTCAATTTCGCACTCATAGGCTGTGGACGAATAGCCAAAAAACACGCAGAACTGCTTGGAAATAGCCTGATTTCCGATGCAAAACTTGTTGCAGTTTGTGATATTGTTGAAGAAAAAGCAAAAAAAACTGCAGAACAATACGCTGTTCCATATTATACAGATATGGACACGATGATGCAATCGGAAACAATTGATGTGGTTGTAATTTTAACCGAAAGCGGGAATCATGCCAAGCATACAATCCGATTAGCAAAATACGGAAAACACATCATTGTTGAAAAACCGATGGCTTTACGATTGGACGATGCCGATGAAATGATTAAAGCATGTGCCGAAAACAATTGCAAACTCTTTGTTGTGAAACAAAATCGGTTTAACCTGCCGGTGGTTCAACTTCGCAAAGCCTTGGAACAGGGCAGATTCGGCAAACTTATCATGGGAACCATTCGCGTAAGGTGGAGCCGAAATCAAAACTATTACGACCAAGATAAATGGCGCGGAACGTGGGCATTAGACGGCGGCGTGCTCACCAATCAGGCAAGCCATCATGTGGACTTACTGCAATGGATGATGGGCGAAGTGGAAAGTGTGTATGCCAAAAGCACAACGGCACTTGCAAACATAGAAACGGAAGACACGGCTGTTGTAATTCTAAAATTCCGAAACGGTGCACTCGGCTTGATTGAAGCAACAACCGCTGTTCGACCCAAAGACCTTGAAGGGTCAATCACGATTTTAGGCGAAAACGGAACGGTGGAAATCGGCGGTTTTGCCGTTAATGAAATCAGACATTGGAATTTTGTTCAACCTATTGAAAGCGATAAAGATACAAAAGAAAAATACTCCGTAAATCCGCCGACCGTTTACGGTTTCGGGCATTTTGAATACTATAATGATGTTGTTAATTCTGTTTTGAATAACACAAAAAGTCTGATTGACGGATTTGAAGGCAAGAAAAGTTTAGAGTTAATTTCTGCAATTTACGAATCGATTGAAACGGGACAAGAAGTCTTTCTGCGATTTCACCCAAAAAGATGCAAACTTGGTATAAGTTATGAAAAATAAAAAAACAGTAATTTTTATGGGAGCTAAAGATATTGGCTTCGAATGTTTGAAATATTTATTCAATAATCTTGATTTTTTAAACATTAAAATTGAGGGAGTATTGACGAATGAAAGGGGTATTGTAATTAAACAATATTGTGAACAGAATAATATCCATTTAATTGAAAATTTAAATGAATATTTGAATTTAAATGATTTTAATATCTTAATTTCAGTACAATACCATCAAATTTTAAAAAAAATACATATTAACAAAGCAACAGAAATAGCTATAAATTTACACATGGCTCCTCTACCTGAATATAGAGGTTGTAATCAATTTTCTTTTGCAATAATCAACGGAGATAAGGTTTTCGGTACAACTATCCATAAATTAGAAGAAGGTGTTGATAGTGGAAGTATTATTTTTGAGAATAGATTTGAAATACCTGAAAATTGTTTTGTAAAAGATTTATATGATTTAACTTTCGATAAATCAATCGAATTATTTAAAGCAAATATTAAAAACATTATTGATAATAACTACGAATTGACACCTCAAAAAGAATTTTTAAATATCAGAAAAACTGAAGTTCATTTTCGTAAAGAAATAAATGATATAAAAGAAATAGACTATAATTGGGAAAAGGAAAAAATTATGCGTTACATTAGAGCTGTTTGCATGCCTGGGTTTGAGCCCCCTCATTTAATTATCGGAAATAAGAAAATAAAATTAATAATAGAACAATAATGAATATCCCTTTCGTAGATTTATATGCCCAATATTTGTCAATCAAACCGCAAATTGACACGGCTATCGAAAAAGTTATCCGAGAAACATCCTTTATCGGAGGCACACACGTTAAAGAATTTGAAGCCGAATTTGCAAAAGCATACAACGTAAAACATTGCATAAGCT
>DYOJ01000426.1 GCA_020720705.1 Acetofilamentum sp. | reverse complement strand
TTTTAATTTGGAATACTCAAGTTTAACTTTCTGTAATAAACAAGTTTACGATAAAATTCCTGAAATTATTATTTTTTTTGCCTGAAAACCCAAACTCATACTATTCAATAGTTGGAGTTTGGGTTTTGCTGTATTCAATATTATTTGTTGCTTTTCATTTTCCTTGCATTATCTGTTATTGTCAATGCCACAAAATATTTTTTTTTTGAAAACATCGTTGAAAAGATTTTGCTGTATGCCTAATATTGTGAATGAGATGATAGTACCTTTTTATTTATACCATACCGCTGTCAAGATTAAGATTTTATTTCTGCACATATCAGGTGTTTTTACCTGATATTTAAGGCTTTGAGGTGAAAACACCTCAAAGGTGCAATAATATATATGATAGCGGTTTAGTATAAGTATTGAAAGATTCGTTTTTAATATTAATTGTTCTTTGACATATACAGATTCATATACTATCACTACCTTTGACTGTTTTTGAGAAACTGAGATGTTTTTAATAGGTTTGGTCGTTTGCAGTTAATATCGGTATTCAATAGTGCAAATTCACTTGAAGTACAATACATTATTCTCAATGACATGTACCCAATGACCAATGACCACTTCTGATTATTAATTTTTTTAAATATTATTGCAATGCAAAAAATAGCAATACCCGTAGCAGACGGAAAACTTTCTGCACATTTCGGACATGCACCGATGTTTTATATCTTCGATATCGAACAAAATAAAGTTGTAAAAGAACAAATGGAATTGTCCCCGGCGCATGAGCACGGTGTAATTCCTCGATGGTTGTGTAGCACTATCGGTATCAGCGCAATAATTGCCGGCGGTATGGGGCAAGGTGCTGTAGAAATTTTTAACAAGAACGGCGTGGATGTGTTCACAGGGGCACCTGCCGAAGCTCCCGCTATGATAATTCAAAAGTTCCTTGACGGAACACTTGACACTCAAGCTAACACTTGTGACCACGACCATGAACACGGACATAATCATGAACATAGCCATGAACACGGACACAATCATGACCATAATCATGAACACGGACACAACCATCACCATGCGCACCATCATGGACAGAACCACGGACACGACTACAACAGTGAGGACAAAGCATAATTTTTTTTGTTTTTAAGCTGAATTTGCGAGCCGACTATTGTTCTGCTCGCAATTTTCATATTTAAAAAATCCGAAAACACAAGGCACTTATTCTGTTTCCGGTTTATAGTTGAGGGTTTATATCGTTCCAATTAATTGATAATTAGTTACTTATGTCAATTTGTAATCACAAATTTTTTCCGATGACAGGAAATATTTCTTTTGCTCGAAACCATATCAGATAAATATCCGAGTGATTTTTTTTTCAGAATATAAATATATATTCTAATTTAGCTGTTTGTACTTTCACCCTTAAATACTCAATTTTATGCAAATTATTCCAAAATTACTGCTAAAACAGCTCTACACCTTCGGGACGCTCAAAAACACCGCAAACGGTGTAGCTTTTTCTGTCAAGAATAGGTTAAAGGATACTCAATTGACTGAAATTGAAAGTGTTAAAATAGGAGATATTAGCCTAAGTCCAAATCAGTTACTGATTGATACGAATAACGGCAAACTGTTCTCGGCATCCGAAATCAGTAAGGAAAACCCCATAGATTTTCCCTTGCGTAAAGTCATTACCATGTACGCTCAAATTCCGGCATTGGCTTTGGGAACTTACAATTTGCACTTTAATTTCAAGACAAAGCCTTTCGGAAAATTAGAATTTTCGGTTGATGATTCCGTTAAAGATTCAGAAGATACAAGCATCAAAATTCCGCGCGATAGTACGGATGATTATTCTGCGGAAGCAATAAAAACTCGACAAGAATTTCTGGAAAATTATACGGGTGTTAAATTTCATCATTTAAAACAAATGTCGTTTGACCCCCAAAAAACAAAAGGCAACATTGAGCATTTGACGGGCGTGGCACAAATACCCGTAGGTATTGCCGGACCTATTTTGATAAACGGAGAACATGCACAAGGTGAATTTATTGTGCCTATGGCAACAACCGAGGGGACATTGGTTGCATCGTATAATCGCGGAATAAAAGTACTCAATGCAAGCGGCGGCGTAAAATGCACAGTCATAGGCGATGCCATGCAACGTGCCCCTGTATTTGTATTTGAAGATGCCCGAGCGGCTCGTGAATTTGTTAAATGGGTAGATGCCCATTTGCCGGAAATCCGTGAACAAGCAGAATCCACATCAAGCGTAGCCAAACTGCAATACATTGACCAAATTTTGTCGCACAAATTTGCGTACCTGAGATTCAACTATTCTACCGGAGATGCTGCCGGACAAAACATGGTCGGACGTGCGACTTTTGTTGCATGTAGTTGGATTATAGATAATTATCAAGATTTTCCGATTGTCAGTTTTTATTTGGAATCCAATTTAGCGACAGATAAAAAGGCGTCGCAAATCAATATCATGCGTACGCGCGGAAAGCGTGTGGTTGCCGAAGCGGTCATAAAAAAAGAAGTTTTGTTGCAAATGATGCGCGTGCATCCCAAAAAATTAGCGAAACATGCCCTGATAGCAAATGTTGGCGCAACACTTTCCGGTGCAAATAATAACGGCTTACATTCGGCAAACGGTATAACTGCCATGTTCATAGCTACCGGACAAGATGTTGCAAATGTCTCAGAATCCTCGGCAGCAGTCATTTATACCGAACTTACGGATGATGAAGATTTGTATATTTCAATCACCATTCCGTCGCTGATAATTGCTACTTTCGGAGGCGGAACAGGGCTTGCCACGCAACGCGAATCGCTTGAACTCATTGGTTGTTACGGTAAAGATAAGGTTTACAAATTAGCCGAAATTATTGCCGGTGTTGTGCTTGCGGGTGAAATTTCTTTGGCATCCGCCATCTCTTCTTCCGATTGGGTTTCGAGCCACGAACAATACGGACGAAACAGATAATTTTCTCATTTCGAGCCTTCGTTCGATGTTCGGACGAAGGCTTCGGAAGGTTATTAAAATTATATATGAGTCCGGTCTAAAAAGCCGTCAAAAACGAAGAGCTAAAATACAACTACTTGATTACTAATGTTTTATGAAAT
>DYOJ01000425.1 GCA_020720705.1 Acetofilamentum sp. | reverse complement strand
ATGAAACCGGAATTAAAAAAAATATTCTAAATTTGCAAAGCCCGATAATCTAATAACGTGAGTTCGAAATAAGATAAACGGTAATTATACTGTTTACGGTTTAAAGTTGAGGGTTTAAATAGACACAAGTAACAGATTATCTGTTTATTAGTGTAAATAGAAATCTCAATATAACCCCGAATATAGTATATTTGGCAAAGATTATATTACAAATTTTCAAACTTTTGGCTATTCGGTGATTTGTTTAATTGTTTAAAAAAAAGTCTGATAACCGGACTATTTAGTTAAACTTTAAACAAATAAACGATTAAATATAGAACCAAAATGATTCTTAAATACTGAAAATAAACTAATTATAATATAATCTTATTTCGAACTCAGGTTAATAGGTTTACGGTCTAAAATCTATAAGCGATGGAACAGTGTAAACTGATTAGGGTTAATAGTTGAAGGTATTAGATTACTTTAAATAGCTGATATTGATTTACTTATGTCAGATGTTAATCGCAATTTATTCAGGATGAAAGTATTATTTTTAATTTAAATCTAAAAAAATGTCAGTAATTAGTTTCGGTGAATATATTGAAGGAAAAAGTTTTAAAGTATTGGACGAACGGCGAATGCGTGCGAGTGCCGGTATCATGTTTCTTGTCGGATTGATAGCTTTTATCAATGGTTTTGTATTACAAAAATATATCGTAATACCTTATATTTCAGCATTTTTGATGCTAAATTTTATCATCGGGATTTTTATTAATCCGAAATTTGCTCCCACTGTGTTTATTGCGTGGCTGTTCGTGCGAAAACAATCCCCGTTACCGATAGGCGCAGTGCAGAAAAAATTTGCATGGAGCTTGGGTTTATTGCTTTCGGTTGCTATTTTTGTTGTTTCACTTTTTTTACAAACAGATGTCAAGTTTTTTGAACCGGTCTGCATGATGTGTGTTATTTGCTTGATATTGTTGTATTTAGAAACAGCTTTCGGCATTTGCACAGGTTGTAAATTGTATCACTTATTTTTGAAATTGAAACTTTTACCTCATCCCAAAGAAAAACCGAATTGTATGGGAGATTCTTGTGAGGTTTAATTTTAGACACCATGGAAATACTTTATGCTGCAATAGGATTGATTATCGGCTTTTTCTTACATAAATTTATTTTTGAGAAAAACTACGTATCAAAAGATAAGCATGTTGAATTAACTCAAAATCAACATATTACGAGTGTGCGTCTTGAAACGGAACTTAAAAAATCTAATGAACTTCAATCGGAAATCCTTGCACTGAGGAAGCAAACGGAAACAAAATTTTATGAAATTTCTGATTTAAATATGGAAATTGCAAGTTTGCGAAACGAACAAAAAAATCTTACCGAGAAAATAAAAACAATTCAAACCGAAAAAACAAATTTATCTAACACACTCTCAACCGAATTTTCACTTTTGGCTAACAAAATTTTGGAGGAAAACTCAAAAAAACTTTCAGATAGTAACACTCTTAATATCAAACAATTGCTTGAGCCATTGGGCGTTAATATTACTGAATTTAAGAAAAAAGTTGAAGAAACCTACGACCGAGAATCAAAAGAACGATTTTCACTCACCGAAAAAATAAAAGAACTTGCCGAATTGAACCTGAAAATCAGCACGGAAGCAAACAACTTGACACGCGCACTCAAAGGCGATAATAAGGTGCAGGGAGATTGGGGCGAAATGATTTTAGAAAATATTTTGGAAAATTCAGGACTCGAAAAAGGGCGGGAATACCATGTTCAGGAATTTCTAAAAGATGCACATGGTAAACCGATTCACAACATAGAAAACAACAAGAAATTTCAGCCCGATGTCATTATCTCATACCCCGATAATCGAAAAATTATTATTGATTCAAAAGTATCGCTTACTGCTTATGAAACCTACATCAACGCCCAAGACGAAGAGACTAAACGCATTGCAGTTCAACAACATATTAAATCCGTTAAAACTCATATTGACAATCTGCATGCCAAAAAGTATTACGATTACGCTGACGATTCACTTGATTTTGTGATGATGTTTATCCCTATTGAACCCGCATATTTGGATGCCGTTCGCAACGACCCGACCCTTTGGGATTACGCCTACAAAAAACGCATTATCCTAATCAGCCCGACAAATTTGATTGCTGCCCTAAAACTGATACACGATTTATGGAAACGAGAAAAACAAAATCAAAATGCGATGGAAATAGCACAACGCGGCGGAAAACTATACGACAAATTTGTCAATTTTACCGAAAAATTGAAATCCGTTGGTGAGCAACTTGATAAAACCCAAAAAACTTATGACGATGCCATGAAACAACTCACAACCGGTAACGATAATTTGGTAAGACAAGCCGAAAAATTACGAAAACTTGGAATAAAATCTGAGAAAACGACCTCAATCCCTTACGATGAAACTGAAAATGAGTAAACTTTAACCTACTATATGACATGTAAAATTGCAATATTGATTTTTTATTCAAAAAAATGCAAAAAAAATACCCCACCGGACAAATATTGTATTATTTTTGCTTTCGGAAAATAACTGAAATATTTTAAGCATGGAAGTTATTAACTATTTACCGGAATCGTTTTTTCCCGGAGTTGTTTTGGATAAAGAAAACGGAATTTTTGAGATAAGCGGCAGAGCTTGTCCCGAAGACCCGATTGAGTTCTATAAACCGGTGTTTGATTGGCTGGATGATTATAGTGAAGCTCCTTTGGAACACACTGTTTTTACCTTTAATATGACTTATTACAATACGGCAAGTTCAAAAGCAATCATGATGCTTATGCAAAGGCTTGAAGAAATTGCTAACGACGGCAACAAAGTAACCGTTCGCTGGTATTATCAGGAAGACGATGAAGATATGATGGAAGCCGGGAATGATTATAATGAAATGATTGATGTTGATTTTGAGCTTATCCCTCTTACAGCATAAAAGATACCCCCAAAATCTGAGAGTTAAATCTCAATAACGCAAGTTAAAGGCTTGCGTTTTTTCATTTTATACTAAAAACCGCTTAAAAGTTCAATTTTAATTAGGGTTAGATTTGAGATTTGAGACAAGAGATTTGAGACAAGAGATTTGAGACAAGAGATTTGAGATA
>DYOJ01000424.1 GCA_020720705.1 Acetofilamentum sp. | reverse complement strand
GGTGTTATCACCTCAAAGCCTTAAATATCAGGTGAAAACACCTGATATGTGCAGAAATAAAATCTTAATCTTGACAGCGGTTTGGTATGAATAGGTTTGTTCATTCTTATATAACCACTATATTTCATCGGAACGCAAACAAAGGGCAAAAAAAAGACCCGACTGATGTAGAGTCTTTTTAATTAAACAAAATACTTTTTTTAAGCAACTTGTTTCGGGTCCTGACCGTATTGGTTTTCACCTTTCAGACCTTCTTGTATCATCATAATTAAGAGCCAAATCGGACCTGCAAGCGGGATGAATACAACAAAAAAGTAACCGCCGCTTTTACCTATATCGTGCAAACGACGAACTGTAACTGCCAACGAAGGGACTAAAATAAACAGCCAGTACAAACCACTAAGAACAGGCATACCGATAAGAGCGTCAATGATGCTCAAAATGATATTTGCTATCACATTAAACAAATAGAACATCCAAAATTCTTGTCTTCTGGCACGGCCGTTGAAATCTGCATACTGTTTTAAAACTTTTAAATACCAATTCATAAAAAAAAGATTTAGAATTTTTAAGCCTACTCTCACAGTTTTCGGCATCCCTGCAAATTTTTTTAAACAAACTTTATTCCAAAATTACAAAGTTGCGTGATATGTGCAAATTTTTTTTAACTATTTTTAGTTTTTAACAAATATATTTTATTTAATATATTGTTTCAAATTATTGATATACAATTGTTTTCATAATTTTTTTGTTCATTTTTCGATTGATAAAAGTGTTAAAATAATTGACGAATTATTATATTTCTTCTGTGAATTTTGAGTTTAGTTTATCTTCCGACTCTTGTTTTATGCACTTCATCGCCTCCGAATAAGTAAGATGGGTGTATTTTTGGGCAATACTTGCATGTACGGCACAAAACCATTCGAGACCTGCCGGATGTCCTACAAATCCGGGTTGCTCAAAACGTTTGTTGAAAAGCTCTTGCTCGGGAGTAAGTGCAAACGACAGCAATTGTCCGCCTTCTAAAAAACGTTCATGACAAATTGCACAAATCGGAGGTCTCATACTTTAGTATTTTATTTCGGCTAACAACTTGTTGCTTGCTTTTTCGGCAATTTTAAAACTGTTTACTAAATTTGTTGTGTAAATAAAATCGTCGTCAGGTATGGTAAGTTCAAACTCATATTTAACATAGTTTGAAACCGTAACTTTAAGATTTTCAACTGTAAACACATGATTTTCGGTGTATGTAAGTTGTTTGAGCACCTGTCCTTTGCTATCGTAAACCGTATGTTGAGAGGCACTGTATGCCATAACGCCGTCTTGGTAATATAGATTTTTGTTCAAATTATTGTAAGCAACACTGCCGTTTGAATAATAAACATTTTTGTATCGAGGTTCATAAGCATCTTTTCCGTCCTGATATTTTACGATTTTCATTCGTTTCAGGAATATCTGTTGGGTATTGGCAGCATAGACGGCACCGAATGATTCATCGTATGCAATTTTGCCGTTTTTGTGATACAAATCCGGGTCATCAACAATGGTTTCATCCTGAGCATAAGCGGATGTTGCGAATGTAAATACGAATGCAAGCATTAAAAGGTGTACTAAACTTGACTTGTTCATCTTTCTACAATATTTTACCAATTATACGGTTTTTTTTGATGAAATGTTTTAAATTTTATATTATTTTTTCAAAAATTTTTTCAAAAAATAAAAGGCGAAGTATAAACCTCGCCTTAAAATATTGAATCACTGAATTTTATTAAGCAATAGTAAACTAATGCAACATCATTGGCATTAACAGCATGAGTTGTTCTTCGGGTTCAAAATCTTTTCCGAATGGTACCATAACTCCGGCGCGTCCGGGGTCTGATAGTTCAAAAACAACTTCATCGGCAGAAATGTTTGAGAGTATTTCGTTTAAGAATACGGATTTGAAGCCCATTTCCATCGCTTCTCCTTCAAATTGGCAATTTAACTTTTCATAAGCAGAGATTGAGAAGTCAATGTCTTGCGCTGAAACTACCATTTCAGAATCCGAGAGTTCCAATTTCACCAAATTACTTGCTTGATTTGAAAATACCGAAACTCGTTTAACGGCATTATAAAACTCGCTACGATTGATAATCAGCTTGTTCGGATTGTTTTTTGGGATAACGGATTCGTAATTCGGGAATTGTCCTTCTGTCAGTCGGCAGATAAGTTTGTATCCTTGCAAACTGAATACTGCATTTTGTTTGTCAAATTCAATGGAGACTTCTCCGTGTATTTGCGGCAGGATATTTTTCAGCAAGCTCGCCGGTTTTTTAGGAAGTATGAACGAAGAATCGCTTTCTGCTTTGACATCTGTTCTTCTGTATTTTACCAATTTATGAGAATCTGAGGCAACAAAAGTGATGTGATCAGGTGAAAGTGCAACAAATACTCCGTTCATTACCGGACGTAATTCATCATTTGCAGCCGCAAACAAGGTTTTGGTAATACCTGTTTCAAGAACATCTGATTCTAATTTAATATAATTTTTATCTTCTTCTTTCAATTCGGAAACTTTCGGAAACTCGTCTCCGGGTGCGCCGACAACGCTGAATTTGCCGTTCATCGTGAGCATGTCGGTTTGCAAAGTTTCGTCGTTGATTTCCACAGTCAGCGGTTGCTCCGGAAATTCTTTCAAAATATCGAGCAAACGTTTGGCTTCAAGGGCGATGCTGCCGTTGCCTTTCGGATTTTCCACGCTTACGTGCGTAATCATGGTGGTTTCCAAATCGGATGCCGTTATTGTGAGCATGCCGTCTTGCAGGTCGAACAAGAAATGGTCGAGAATCGGAATTGTTGTTTTTCCGCTGATTGCTTTACTTACGGCTTGCAGTCGAGAGAGTAAGCCGGTGCTTGATACTATAAATTGCATATCTTTTTGATTTTAGAGATTTCTTTGGGGTACAAAAAAGTGCGCTAATATACGGTATATTTTTTAATTATTGTAAAATTTATTTAGAAAAATATCGAACATAGTGATAACTTTTTGTAAATCAATAAATAAACCGAAGTAAAACCTCAGATTTTTTATTACAGGAAACGATTATTCATACTAAACCGCTATCAAATATATTATTGCACCTTTGAGGTGTTTTCACCTCA
>DYOJ01000423.1 GCA_020720705.1 Acetofilamentum sp. | reverse complement strand
GAAAATATCAAATCAACACATCATCAAATCATCACATTACCAGTCTTCTGTATGTTTTAATTCAACTTTGACATTGAAATTTTTTTGGAGGAAATCGGCAGTTTTTTCTGCACAATACACCGAGCGATGTTTGCCGCCCGTACAGCCGAACCAAACCGCTAAGTGCTTGTGTTTCCGTATGATATATTTTGAAATTACAGGTCGAAGCAAGCTGAAAATATCTTCCAAAAACGGTTGAATTTCGCCGTGCTGTTCCAAAAATTCGATAACCGGAGCGTCCTTTCCGCAAAATTCCTTGATACCGTCCACGCGTCCCGGATTTTCCGGAAAACGACAATCGAACACAAATCCGCCGCCGTTTCCGGTTGCGTCGTAAGGCATTCCGCGTTTGTATGAAAAGCTTTTGACACTTACCGTAAGTTTCTGTTTATCAGATATTTTTTTCAGATTCTCCGACTGAATTACACGTTGCAAAACCGTTTTTAAGTGTGGCATTTGTTCTAAAAAATCAGTTTCTTTCAAAACATTTTCTAGTGTTTTCACAGCCGGTTCAATACTTTCCAAAAAATGCGCTTTGCCCTCAAAAAATCCTCGATAGCCATACGCGCCCATTGCTTGCAGCAGGCGCACAAGCACATAAGCGGGATAAAATTTGTCGAAATCGGCAGTATCTAAATGTTTTTTTGCGAGTTCGGATTTGTAAAATTCTCTGAGCTCAACTTTCACGTTTTCAGGAATTTCAGCCTTTGAATCGTAAAGCAACGAAGCAAGGTCGTATTGCAAAGCTCCGCGCCTTCCGCCTTGATAATCAATGAAATAAACTTCATCATCTTTCAACACAATGTTCCGACTTTGAAAATCGCGAAACAAAAAATGCCTTGAATCTGCCTTTGCTAAAAACTCCGTAAAACGCTGAAAATCATTTTCTAACGATTGTTCGTTGAACGGCACGTAAGCCAATTTCAGGAAATGATATTTGAAATAATTCAAGTCCCAAAGTACCGATTGCGCATCAAACGCCGCACGCGGATACGCTACGGAATAATCCAAATCTTTACCGCCAATAGTTTGAATTTCAATAAGTTTTGTAATGACTTTTTTGTAAACAGGAATCATTGTTTTCGGAAAATCCGCGCCTTTGCGTTCGTGTTCCAAACGTGAAAACAGCGTTTCATCGCCCAAATCTTCCTGCAAATAAATGTGTTTTTCCAAATCTTCGGCAAAAAGTTTGGGCACGGCTATGTTTTTCGACAAAAAATGTTTGGTGTAACTCAAAAATGCTTCATTTTCGGCTCTGTCTTCGTTGTAAGTGCCTATGACAGAATGATTTTCGGACACAATCCGAAAATATTGCCGCGCCGAACCAGACTGCGGCAGGCGCATAATTGCATTCGGCTCTTGGTCGAACGTGCGTGTAAATAAATCGAAAAGCAAGGTTTCGGGCACAATTCTATTCATCGTCTCCGAATATATTTTTGATGTCGTCTTGCTTGCGTTTCATATCCGCTTCCATGTCGGAGTTTCGGCGCGAAAGTTCGTTAAGCGCATCAGCTCCAAGCGATTCGCGTTCCGATTTCAGTTCCGTGTCGAAGCTGTCGATTTTGGATTTCAAGCCGGCGGAAAGTTTTTGAAATTGTTCGGCTCCGGCGTTTTTCGTTGCGACTAAGAAATCGTAAAGCTGTTTCATGCCTTGCTCCAATTCCAACTTTTCGGCAACGGTTGCCGTGCCTTCTTTTACGGCGGTTGTGAAACCTTCCACGTTGATTTTCAGCTTGTCATACAAATCTTTGGCAATGCCCGTGTATTCCACTTTCAGCTCGTCGAAGAGGCGTTTCATTTCGGCATCTTCCGCAGCGGCATCTTGTCGGCGTTTTTCGGCGCGTTCTAAAATGTCTTTATTTTTTGTCGCAAACTCGTCCTTCCACATTGAGAGAAAGCCTTTTGCATCGTCCATCATTGATTTTTCTTTGTCCATTTTTTCTTTTTTGAAATATAATTAGCCACGAAGGCACTAAGACACAATAAAGAATATTTACATTTTCAAATTATCACATCACCAAATCAACACTTCAAATTATTACAGTTTCAATGAAAAACCAACCCCAAAAAGTTCTTTGAACTGTGTGCGCGGACCTTTTTTATCCGTAATTCCATCGCCGTCGGTGTCGAATTCAAATTTGATGTCGTCATCGTAAAGCATTAGGGTATTGATATTTACGGTGATATATTTGTTTACTTTCAGATTCAGCATTACATCCCAGCTCACATCAATATTTTCCGGATTGTTCAAATAATTTGAAAACATATCCAATTTAGTTTGTAAGGTTACATTTGTCATAATATCAGCCTTATACGAAAATTTTGCGTATCCGCCGAACTCACTGCGGAACTGTTTTCCATGAGTAATCAGTTGCTTAGCTTCGTTAAATTTTGCTTTTTCAACCCCATAAGCGCCGGAATCTGCAAGTGTCTGATTTTGAACGAACGTGGTTTTTGATGTAACAGGTGCAATAAACGCTGAGAATTTCTTATCAGGTTTGAAGTCAAATCCCAATGCACCAAGCAGATAGGCGGGTGCCATGAATTTAGAAATCGCAACCGAATCGTTTTTAGCGTAATCGAAACCGTCTGTAAATTGGGTCTTAAAATTCAGTAAGGCAGCGTAATAGAGTTTGTCTGTCGCTTTTTGTCCGTATTTGGAGGCGAAGTCAATTTTATCGTCGGTTTTTTGTAAAACGGACGCATCACTTCTGCCTTGCTGCAAAATTCCGTAGCCCATGTCAAGCTGATTTTCCCACGATAATTTTTTGTTGTCATAATCGGCACTCAAACTTGCTATTCCATTGACAGAAAATGAGTTCTGACCGCCGGCTGACCAATTTTTCAGTGCAACTTGCGACATATTTAGGTTAAAAACAGCTTTCGTTCGCCAACCTTCCACGGTGTCCACGGCATTCTTTTTCAGCTCATCTTCTTTGTCTGTTACTTGTGCGTAACTTGCTGAAAATAAAATTGTTATCAGTGTTAAATTTAAAAAAAACTTTTTCATAATTATTTAATATTTACAAATTAACGTTTGGTCGAGAAAGGGCGTTGTTGTAGTTTTGTGTAACATTTGAATTCTGTTTTGTCAATTTTAAAAA
>DYOJ01000422.1 GCA_020720705.1 Acetofilamentum sp. | reverse complement strand
TCAAGTTTCAAGTTTCAAGTTTCAAATTTCAAATTTCAAGTTTCAAGTTTCAAGTAATAAATTACAAATATTTAACAAAATGAAATCAATAAAATCAATCATAATACTCATGGCAATCGGATTGATTGCCTTCTCATCGTGCAGAGATGATGAATTTTCGACACCCGAACCTGAGCCTTACGTTGCAACCTTTCCGGTAACCACGACCATTTACGAGCTAAAATATTTTATTTATGACGGTAATGCTACCGGAATGATGAAAATTGATACAGCTATCACCATTGAAGGTGTCGTTACGGCAAACGATTTGGACGGAAATCAATATAAATCCATTATTATTCAGGATACTACCGCCGCAATTAAAATCAGCATTGACTCGTATGAATTACATAACAAATATCCGTTGGGGGCACATGTAAAAATACAGTTGCAAGGGATGTATATCGGTCTGTACAGCAGTTTGTTACAACTCGGTTGGGATGTTGAAGGCGCCATCGGACGCATGGGACCGATGCAAGCGGAAGAGTATATTTTCAGAACAGACCAACCCTATACAATTGAAGTTCCGACAGTCAAAATTACAGATTTGAATGCGACTCGCGATTATTACAAAATTTTTTGGCTCGATACCATGCAGGTCTCAAACAGCGATTTGGACGAACACTTTGCTGATGCCGAATTTAAAATTGACGGTTCGGTCATGTTAGAAGATAAAAATAAAAGACCGATTAAACTCATTACCAGCGGATACTGCGATTATGCGGGTGCACTCGTACCACAAGGAAGCGGTAAATTATTGATTGTGTATATGGGAGCATACAAGGGAATGCCGCAAGCAAATTTGCGTTCGTTTAGTGAGTTTAGTATGAATAATAAACGCTTCGGACCTATTTATGAAAAGGATTTTGAAGACCAAAGCATTACATCTGCCGGTGGAACATCCTTCGAGGGGTTAACTCCGAACGGCGATTCGTGGCAAAATCATGTTGTAACAGGAAAATACCAATGGACAACCAGCAACCAAGGCGGTAGCGATTATTATGCCATGATAAGTAATTTCAACAACGGAAATACCGCAAGTGAGGTTTGGATGATTTCGCCCGCGCTCAACCTGACGAACATCAACGAACCATATTTGAAGTTTTCAAATGCTTGCAATTACAACGGTGACCCGCTTCGGCTGAAAATCTCAACTGATTATAACGGCACAGGTGCACCTGCCGATGCCACGTGGACTGACATACCGTTTTCGTTGTCTTCCGGCGCTTGGGCTTGGGTTAGCTCCGGAGATATTGACCTGACACCATACGCAGCAGGCGGAAAAACTTACATCGCTTTCGTTTATACCGGTTCAAATTCAAACGGTAAGACCTGGGAAATTGACGACTTAGGAATCTACGAAACAGAAGTTAAATAATTTACTATCATTCATCATTCGTATAACTTTGTCGCGGCAATCTGTCTCGGCAAAGTTTTTTCTTTAAAATTGAGAATATGAAAGACCGAAAAATACCTTACCATTCTATTATACTGTTTACGGCTTACGGTTGAGAGTTTACATGCAGTATAACCGGTTAGTGATTAATTTCAGATAAAGTTCTGTTTATCCGTTTATTAGTTTAATCGTATAATTTACACTAAAAACGTGTTAAAGATTATCTTTTAAAATCAGTTAATATGCTGAACTTTAAATAAATACGTAACTATTAACATTAAACATTATACATTAAACATTAAACTTTAAACCGTAAACAGTTTACAATGAATTTCCACCGAATTTCCTAATGACTGTCGGTTGAGTTTACGAACTGTGCTAAGCAATTTATATTCAGGTGTTTAGAAAAATCTAAATGCTAAACTATTTGCTTTAAACTATATAATTTGCCGTTCCTTTTAACCTTCTCGGTGATTCTATATTTTGGTATGATTGTTGAACAATAATAATGTCTCTTTTTTTTTATAAAAAAAATACGCGCTTTATGTCAAAAAATTATATCTTTGACAGATTTTCATTATGGAATACGCCATAGATAAACATATTACTCAGGACTTGTTTCGCAACGTGAAACAACATTTCCGCGAATCACTCGGCAAATACACTCACCAGCGTATTTCGGGCGATTGGCATTTTCACGGTTTAGCTTTCGTAAAAGAAGAAATGACCTATTTATTCGGATTCAATGTCGGATTTTTTCGTAAACAACGTCCGTTCGGATATGATACCATCGGGATGAACGTACTTGTAAGAACCAACGGACTTGCTCCAAAATTACGCGGACAATACGAACAGTTTTTCCGAAAAAATTTGGCAGATTGGTATTTTACAATTGACAACTATACCTCTTTCAGAGGCGAAATCGGAACAGAATTTGGTCGCTACAAATCTCTGACCGATTTTGCCGATATCGATGATATGACCTTATTTATAGACACTTGCATTGACGGATTGCATCATATTTATCCGAAAATTATCGAAAATCCGGGCAGTATTTTTGATGACGTTATGCGTGCATCATATCCATGGCACGATACAATTATTGACGTTTGTTCTTCAGTGCTCAATCCGGACACAAACAACTAATCAATGGTTTTATAATAATCTGTAATGAAGTTACTTCTTTTGTATTGATTTTGAGTTGTTAACGGATTGTTTAATTGTTAGCCGCATCAAAGAAACCGGAATACCAATAAATGAAAAATAATTGTTACTTTTGTATAAAAGTTTAGATTTACGAATGAAAGAACATCAAACTATATTTTCAGTTAAAGAATTTAAAAGCAAAATTAAAAATGCTTTTGTTGATGGCATTCCAAATAAAAAAGAAAAAATTGAGATAATTGAAAATTGGCAACAAGGCATAATTAGCGGGAAAGTTATAAATTCAAAAGAAGAAGAACTAAAACCGTTTTTTTTAACTCAATTTTTCGGTGATGTTTTGGGTTATGAATACAAAAATTCTGAAACTTGGAATTTAAGATTAGAAAATAAATCTGATTTTGACAGCAGTAAAGCAGATGCGGCATTAGGATTTTTTAAAATCAAAGAAAAACAAGAACAAAAAAAAGATGTAAGAGTTGTAATAGAAATAAAAGACGCTAAAACAACTCTTGACAAACCACAAAACCGCCCCGATTTTAAAGGAA
>DYOJ01000421.1 GCA_020720705.1 Acetofilamentum sp. | reverse complement strand
GTAAACTATAAACCGGAAAACAGTATCCAATCGAAGCACTCAACTGTAAACAGTATAGTTCCATGAAATTTTCGTTCTACATTGCACTTAGATATTTTTTCTCAAAAAAAAACAGAAATGCCATTAACATTATCACAGGTATTTCGGTGGCTGCTTTTGCGTTTACGGTGGCAGCAACCGTAATTATTTTATCGGCGTTCAACGGTTTTTCGGAACTTATTCAAAATCAGGTATCTAAAATATCGCCGGATATTAAAATTACGCCAAAAATCGGAAAAACTTTCAACAAAACCGAACTTGATTTCTCAACATTTTCTGAAATCCGTTACATCTCCGAAACTTTGGAAGAAAACGTATTGTTGCGTTGCGCCGACAAACAAAAAATTGCCATTCTGAAAGGTGTGGATTCGACATTCAAATATCTCAAACGAATTGATACTGTTGTACATCGTGGACACTATCTGTCGAGTAAAGACGACTTTCCGAGCATTGTGCTTTCCTATGGAGTGATGTCAGAGTTGAATGTTGCTATTGAATACTTAGAAACTGTAAGTGTATGGGTGCCAAACAATAAGCCCTTAAATATCAACAATCCGCAGGCTTCGTTTAACGATACCGTCATGGTTGCAGTCGGCGCTTTGTCCATTGATGCCGAGTTTGACGCCAAATATGCCATCACGGATTTGAGAGCCGTGCGTACGCTTGCCGGCAAATCCGACAACCAAGTGAGTGCTTTGGAAATAATGTTACATCCAAATTCGGATATTGAACAGTTTAAAACCAAATTGCGTCATCTATACGGGAGCAAATTTTATATCAAAAATCAAATTGAACAAAATGACAGCATTTATCGCGTAATGCGCTCCGAAAAACTTGTAACATTTATTATTCTAATATTTGTGATAATTTTGGCTTCGTTCAGTATAGTCGGAGCAGTCTCAATGCTGATAATTGAAAAACAAGATAATATCAAAACCATGCGCGCGCTGGGTGCAAATCGAAAAACTATCATGCGTATATTTTTTATCAGCGGTTTTTTAATTGCCTTTGGCGGTGGTTTTTTGGGAATGTTTCTTGGCGCAATAGTCAGTTGGGCACAGGATACATTCGGATTGTTACGGTTTCCGTCATCGGGCATGTTTATTGTCGAAGCCTATCCGGTAGATATTCAATTCGCTGATTTTCTTTATATTACTTTCGGATTTTTAGTATCGGGAGTACTCACCTCAATTTTGCCCATACTCAAAATGAAACGAATATTGAGTGTTTGATTTATAATACAACCTCACTTTCAAAATAAACAGAATTTATAAAACCCGATATTTTTACAATATAGGTATCAGCTTGCGATTTCGGAATGGTTATCGTAGTTTTTCCTTTTTCGTTGAGGCTAAAATTTGACGACCAAAAAAGTGTAGCATTTTGAAATTCCGGCTTGTATTCAAAAACTATCGGTGTCAGGTATCCTATTTGCAGAAACGTGTAATGCCCAATTTGAATATTGTAACCATGTTTTGTGTAAACAGCAATAACTCCGTTTGCACTGCGAGAACCATAAATGGCTGCATTTGAGCCTTTAACAATCTCAACTCGTTCTACTTGCTCAGGCGGCAGACTACTGATGGTTGATTTATCTACCGGAATATCATCCAACAAATACAAAGGCTCCGAACTGAGTTTAAAACTTGTTTTTCCGCGCAAAGCGGATTGCCCAAACCGTGATACACCCGGAACAAACGCCGAAATCGCTGAAAGTGCATCGGTGTAGCCCGAAACATTTAATTTATCAAAATACAATACTTGATTAACTGTTCTGTGCAATTTACTTGACGAACTTGTGTCCTGCATCGGCTCATACTGATAGGTTTGGCGGTTATGTTTTTTTCCGCGTTTCAGTCTTTCTTTTTCTGCTTTGATATTTGCCGGAAACAGTTGAGGCGAAGGAGGATATTCGGCATCGTCCACATTTACGATATACGATTTTTTTCCGTAAGCGTTGTAACTTTCAATTCTCAATTCCATGGTATCGGGGTAATCCAAACCTGTAAAGACGAAACGTCCGGACGAATCAGTGCGTGTTGTAAGTTTTTTGTAATGCTCGTTCAATACAAATAAAGTTACCTGAATATTTTGTGCAGGCAAATCAAAAAATAATTTACTGATACGCCCCGAAACAGTCAAAGTGCTGTCATTGGTTGTAAATTGTGCGAATATGTTTTGCTTGACTTTTTTGGTGTCGTATATAAACTCTGATTCATTTTCCGGGTATTGAGTTACAGCGATTGAAAGCTCGTCAAAATTGTTATGTACTTCATTTTCAAGGAATAATAGTTCAACTGAATCCCCTGTTTCTCTTTTTGAAATGAGAAACGGAGAAAGTCTTGCCGGTTCATTAGGGCTAAATTTTTCTACAGACTTATTGTGTTTTCCTGATTTTCGAACAAGTCGAGCATGCTTGAAAAAATCGGCGTAATAATCCTGCGTATAAAACTCTTTTTCAGGATTATTTATAAATACCGGTTTCAACGCATAGGTTGTTTGAATGTCTGGTTGGTAATTGCCGGCAATCGCTCTGATAAAATACCAACCGCCCGAGCAACTATCCGGAAGTTGCAGTTGCCCTTCGGCAATTCCGTTTTTCAGCTTAATAATTTGTTGATAGCCAACAGTATTATCCGGAAAAAGATACTGAATATAGACCTGTTTTTCGGTAGAGTCCGGTTGTTGAAATTCATTCAGAAGATAACATTTCAAATATATGGTTTCAGTCGGACAATACTCGTTCTTGTCCGTAACAATTCTGATAGTCTGAATTTTGCTTATGTTTTGAGCATTCAGCCAAAAAGAAATTGTCAGAGATATGATAAAAAAAATAATACGTATCATTGAGTATGGACTTTCTCAAAGATACGTATTTTTTATTTACAGTGTTTCGGAGATTTCAATATTTATTTCTGCTGATTTTCCGGACTTCAAGATTTTTGTCCCGATAATGATTCAAAATATTGATTTCCAATCCACAGTCTTAATTCCAATTGCCCGAAGCATTATTAGCAAACGTGTTTACGGTTTGCCAATCGGCATTTGCGGGAGCATGAAGCGTTATCTAATATTTACATCACCGCCGGCATTGTCGTTGTAGGTCAT
>DYOJ01000420.1 GCA_020720705.1 Acetofilamentum sp. | reverse complement strand
AATGATTTAAGTACAATTAGTTACAAAAATGAAAATTAGTAATAATTCGTGAATTAGTGGTCAGTTTCGACTTGCAGCAAAGAACACACAAATGTTTGATATAAATATAGTTACAATCATATTGTTAATCTTATAAAATGGAATTGATAAAAAAATATTTTAAGAATTTATCCGAAGATACACTTGCAAAGCTTGCCGAGTTTTCAAGTTGTTTTGAAGAAATGAATTCAAAAATCAACCTGATTTCGCGAAAAGACATTCAAAACTTTGAAGAACGACACTTATTGCATGCACTCGCTGTGGCAAAATTTATTAATTTCAAACCCGGAACAAAAATCATAGATGTCGGTACCGGCGGCGGAATACCCGGCATTCCGCTCGCAATACTTTTTCCGCAAGCGCAATTCACACTCATGGATTCTATGTCGAAAAAAATTTCGGCAATAAACACAATGCTTGCCGATTTAGCACTACCGAACGTCAGTGCGGTGCTTGCACGAAGCAATGAATACAAAGGAAAATTTGACTTTGTGCTTGGACGTGCCGTTACGGAATTTCCGAAATTTGTTCACGAAACTCAACATTTGATAAAAGATGCAAAAATAAATGCCTTGCCGGCCGGAGTATTATATCTCAAAGGCGGCGATTTTCCGCACGAACTAAAGCCTTTCCCGTCTGCCGATGTTATTCCGTTGTCAGAATTTTTTAAAGAAGAATTCTTTGAAACCAAAAAACTCATTTATCTGCCAATGTAACAATACGTGTCGAGTTTACGAAAGAAAACTATTTGTAAAATTTGTTCGCATGATTGCAATCCGTGCCAACCACAGTCTAAAATTGCGAAAAGCATCAGCGCTTTTAGCATTCAGACTTAATTTTGTGAATTTGAAATAATCAATATCAATAATTCCTATCATTTTAAAGATATTAATATGAAAAACAAGAAAAAACCGGCAATAACCCAGCCCAAAAATCAGCTTGTAATTACAAAAAACAGCTCCGATAAGCAAACGAAGCAGCAAATCGAATTTAACAAACTGACTTCCAGAATTGAACGGTTGAAAGCTGATATTCAGTTAGCGTCAAAACGATTAGATTCTGTCTTGAATGTTTATCACAATGAATTCAAACCTTTAGCTGTAAAACGTGCAGATAAAGAACTTGAATTTGCTGCGTTGATTGACAAGAAATCACAGTTATATAAACTTACAAATAGTCAAACAGAACAAGTTCGAACAATTATTTTGCACCTGTGTAACAATGCCTTCGTAGATAAAATACCGTCAGAAGAGCAAGAAGAACTTTTTGATAAATGGTCACAAGTATCATATAAAGAAGAAGTTAAAAACATCGAAGATGCTACAAAAAATGAATTTGCTGAAATGTTGAATGATATGTTCGATATGGATATCAACCCGAATGAGATTGGGAATACCGAAGAGGATATCGCAAAATTTACTGCACAATTTGAAGCAAAACTAAAGGAGAAATATCAATCTGAAACTTCGAGCAATAATAAACGAGAAACGAAACTCGAAGCACGAAAGAAAGCCGAAGAGCAACTATTGAGTAAGAATTTGAGAAACTTGTACCTTACACTTGTAAAATTGCTACACCCCGACAATGAAATTGACGAACAGATTAAAATAGAGAAGCAAGAAAAGTTGAAACAAGTAACCGTTGCTTATGAAAATAAAGATTTAGCCTCCTTGCTTATCATGGAAACAGAATGGATACATGCTGAAACCGACCATCTAAACCAACTTTCAGACGAAAAATTAAAACTTTATAATTCAGTTTTGAAACAACAAATTGATACTCTGAAATCTGACTTACAAATGATTAGTATGCATCCAAGATACAGTGAAATACCCGACATCTTCAAACATTCCAAACCGGCAGAGCAAATTCAGATAATAAAAATGCAACAAACAATTATTTCGGAAGTAAGTACTAATATCATAATACTGTCCGTTTTGGGGCAAAAGACGGAGCTTACTAGATACATCTCCAAAACAGCAAAACTTATCAATGATATAAGAGATGATTTCGGGTTAATGGCTGAGTTTTTTGAAATGTTGACTCGAAAATAATAATTCAATCAAGGTTTTTTACTTGAGTTTTTATTCTTCTAATTTTCAAGGTGTTAAAGATTTTTTTAGCGTTTGAGCTTAAAGGAGTATGGATGTTATCGCTTCTATAATAAGCGTAAATTATTTATTTTTCGGCTTAACCTTGTAACGTATAATTTGTTTCGCTCAAATATTTAATTCAGCTCTCATCTATAATTTATGCACTTTGACAATATATCAAAAAAAATTGAGTTCAGTAAATATACGATTTAAAGTTACAATACGATTTTTATGTTATCAATTTACTGATAGTAAAGCTTTTAACTAAATTTTTGACTTTCATATTTTCTTCACTCTGATGCAATATTTCAAATATTTTATAGAACGAACTACTATTTTTCAAAATAAATTGCAGAAATAGTTTGTTGCTTAAAAAAAATAAGCTACTTTTGCCGTCCGTTTAATAAAGAAATCCAAAAAAAATCATATACGATGAAACGTACGTTCCAACCCTCCAACAGAAAACGCAGAAACAAACACGGTTTCAGAGAACGCATGGCTACCAAAAACGGAAGAAGAGTGCTCTCTGCTCGTCGCCGTCGCGGAAGAAAACGTCTTTCTGTTTCAGACGAAATGTAGAAAACTACTTTGATTTGCTTTTTGCTAAAAACAAGCCCCGATTAACGTTATCGGGGCTTGTTTTGCTGTAGTTTATTTAATTCAAAACGCAAACCACTCCGCACACATTTAAAATTTGCAGATAATTTCACTAAACATGTTTTAAAAATCCTTTCATTATAATTGAGAATCGTAACTTTGTAGCTGAAAATCCGAGTTGGTTTTTTAGTATTCAGTATTCAGTAATGAGATACGGATTAAAAATAAGGAGATTTTGAAATTAAATACATTTCCAAATTATCTAATTATTTAATTATCAAATTATCAAATTTTCACATTATCACATTTTCACAATATCACATTATCACATTATCAAATTATCAAATTATCAAATTATCAAAATTATATCACAATGCAATACAGAATTGAACATGACACCATGGGCGACGTGCAAGTGCC
>DYOJ01000419.1 GCA_020720705.1 Acetofilamentum sp. | reverse complement strand
TATTTCGCTTGCTTGTTCCGCGAGCGCGATTTTATCGCTCAAACCTGTAATCTCTATTCTTGTTAAATCAATTAATGTATCGCAGGCTTGATAGTGGCGCAGGGCAAGCTTCAGGCGTTCTAAACCTGACAGGTCTTGAAGACCGGTCAGGTTTTTGGTGGTGTCGGCAAGGATTTTGGCTTTTCCTCCAAGACTGTATAATAAGAATTTGTTAGAAGAATACACCCTGATTTCAGGTACATTAAGAAAATCAATCGTATCACTGTCCTCGTCAGGAAGGCAGTTGTAAATTGATTTTTGATAATATCTTAAGGCGTCTTCTGCCTGATTGAGCTTTGAATATAACTTTGCATATAAATAGTATGATTCGGCAGAATCCTCATTTTCCCCGATATTGTTATGGTTTGTCAAGTTTATCGCCTTCCTGATATAGACTTCTGCCGAAGAATAATTTTTTCGCTCTGTTTCAAGCTGACAAAGTCTTTGATACGGATAAATTAAAGTAGAACTACTATCACCGTATATTTCTGTCCCTATTTTTATTGCCTTAAAAATATTCTCGACTGCCTTGTCATATTCTTTCAAATTAATATAAACAGAACTGATGTTTGTATAAGAATTAGGGGTGTATTTATTAACTTCTCCGAATGTATTTTCATAAATATTAACCGTTTTAAAAAAATAATTTAATGCTTCATCATATAATTTGTTATCATTACAAACAGCAGCCAAATTTGTATAAGAAACACCGAAGGAAATATGGTTTTCCGGAAGTGTCTGTTTTTTAATGTTTAATGCTTTTGTAAAATAATCGTATGCTAAACTTAGTTCGTTCTTTAACCAAAAAACACCTCCGATATTATTGTAGGTATATGCGACATTATAATCATTTTCGCCCTTCAATCGCATATAAATTTCTTTTGAACGAAAAAATAAATTCAAGGCTTCATCGTAATACTCTAACCTTCTGTAAATAATAGCTAAATAATTGTAAGCATCTGCTAATAACAACTCGTTTTTTGCCTTATCTGTATTCAAAATTTCAATGCTTTTGTTATAATTTTCAATACACATCTTATAATCTCCTTTATCTCGATATACCAAACCAAGATTCAAGTATGATTTTGCAATTTCAGGACTGTTATACGAATACACTTTTTGTTTAATTCGAAGCGATTTATTGAAACAGACCAATGCGCTGTCAAGTTGATTTGCGGATAAAAATACAGAACCTTTTACATTGTAATTGTGTGCACATAGTTTTGTATTCTCGCCGATGCTGTTTTTGATAAGCAGATTTGATTTGTCGATATAAATTAAGCAAGAGTCGTAAAGTTTTTTATTATAAGCATTTACCGCTTTTCCATAGTACTCATTCGCTAACGTAGTATCTCGCGTAATATCCTGCGCGAAAGAAGAATGAAAAAGTAAAAATGAAAAAGTAAGAACGAAGAACAATTTTTGTGGTTTCATTTTGTTTTATTTAAAATCGGTTAAAAAATCCAATAATTTGACATGTTCGATGCCTTTGTAAAATTTGGCGGTATATTCATCCATCGAAACGACTATTTTTCGCCAATTGTCATCAATTTTCAGCAGGTTTCCGAACTCGCGTTCCGAAACGGTTTCATCGGGAATCAAGTATGCGGCTTGGATGTAGGTTGTTTCACCGTTGCGCTCGGCAACAAAATCTATTTCGTATTCATCGTATTTTCCGACTGTTACGTCGAAGCCGCAAATTCGCAAATGAATATATATCACGTTTTCAATGATTTGATTGATTTGTTGTTGCTTAAAACCGACAACGGCGTTTCGGATGCCCCAGTCTTCAAAATAATATTTCTCGTTGAGTTCAAAAATTCGCTTGCCGATTAAATCGGTTCGTTTTACTTTAAAAATCAAAAAAGCATCCTGCAAGTGCGCAAGGTAGTTTAAAACGGCTTGATGCGCTACGCTTAATTTTTGGGATTTTAAATAATCGCTGATTTTTTTTGCCGAAAAGGTATTTCCGGTATTGTTTGCCAAATATTTTACCAAATTTTCGAGAAAATGCGTGTTTCGCAAACCGAATCGCGAAACAACATCTTTGTAAATTATTGCAGTATAGATATTTCTGAGATATTCCGCTATGATTTTTTCATCGTCGGGCAGATTTATTAAAAATGGCAAGCCCCCGTAGTTCATATATTTTTGCAAAGAATTCGTGTTGTTTTCAAGAGTATGAAATTCAAGAAATTCGAGGTATGAAAGGCTGAATATTTTTACTTCGATGTATCTGCCGCTCAGAACGGAAGCCAGTTCGCCCGAAAGCAAATCGGCATTGCTTCCTGTGCAAAAAATGTCAAAATCGGTCAAAGAATAAAAGTGGCGTAATGCCTTTTCAAAATGTTCGATTTCTTGAATTTCATCTATAAACACATAATTTTTTTCGGAATCCGATTTGACCGTATTGATGTATTCGGAAAGTTCAACATAATTCTTAATATGGTCAAATTCAATACTTTCCTTATCAATAAAAATAATATTAGCGTGTGGTTTTTCAATCTTGATTTTTTCGATAAGTTGCAACAAAATGTAACTTTTCCCCACTCGTCTTTGTCCTGTAATCACTTTTATCAAACTTTTGTCAATAAAGGGGGTGATTTTTTGGATGTATAATTCTCTGAAATAAAGCAATTTGTTCATTTTTTATAGCGAAAATAGAAAAGGTTTCACTGTAACATAACCATATTGCAAAAATAGAAAAAATTTCTGATATAATAGAATCTTTCTTTAATTTTTATGAAAGATTCCTTTATACTTTTATTTCCCTATCAAAATAAACGGACTCCAAAAGAACGGATGTGCGTATTCGCCGCTTTTGATGAGTTTAAGTTTTGCTTTTTGCAGGTGTTTGGCGTAGGAAATCCCCCTGCCCCCTTTGGGAACGGGGGAATTTTTATGAACTTGCTTTTTCCCAACCTGTGATTTGTTTTCCGATACGTTCTAATAATGCTGTTGTTTGCGATTGCACTTTTATTGAAAGTATTTTTAAATCGGTACACAAGCGGATTTCTAATTTTATGATTTCAAAAATATCTAAAAACTCTTCTAAATAGTATTTGTAAGAAAACGTGTAAATATTTGAACTTATGTAGGTTGTAGTCATT
>DYOJ01000418.1 GCA_020720705.1 Acetofilamentum sp. | reverse complement strand
CGCACCGGAGATGGTGGAGACGTTTGCCAAACGTCTCTACAAAAACGCACCTAACACTGTTTTTTGCAGTTTTTATATCTGAAAAAAGCATCTATTAAAAATGACAACACAAACAATACCGAGCCGATTAGCGAGACTATATTTCCTTTTTCCCAGACTTTTGGTTCAAATTTGAACACGACCTCGTGCGCGCCGGCAGGTATTCGCATGGCACGCAACACATAATTTGCTCGAAAATGAGGTTCCGGTTTTCCGTCAATATATGCGTTCCAACCTTTCTCGCCATAATAAATTTCGGCGAAGACAGCCAATTGGTCTGATTTGGCCGAAGTTTTATAAGTGAGTACATTCGGCTTATAATCAATCAATTGAATAAAAGCCGAAGTGTCTTTTGTAAATTCAAAAAATTGGTCTTTGTAACGTATGTCGGACACGGCAGTTTTTGCCGGGTCGAAGTCGGCAAGATTTTCCAATTCACGTTCGGCAGCTTGCAACAAGCCCATTTTTTTATTGTAAGTTTCCGAAAGTAACATTCGTTCGGAGCTTTCCGATTTTCCGGCTTTTACCAAATCCTGAAGTTTGTCTGATATTGTTTTTATTTCGGATAAAAGAGTTGCGCGTTCTTTTAAGGCTTTTAAAACTTGCTCACGTTTTACGGGGTTAATGATTCCCGCAAGTTCTTCGTCCGGATTTTTGACTTCTATCAATTGCTCAACAAACCACGCATTGCCGAGTGCCGCAGGGTTTTCAAGCGGTTTATTATCTTTATCTACAATCAGATATTTAGTATTCAACATATTTAATATCGGCATGTTTTGGAATAAGGCAAAAAAAGCACTATCCGAACTTGCATTGTTGGCATCTTGATAGAATTGGTCAAATTCCTGATTAATTCTGTAATCAATCAACTCTTGATATCGTCTCATTTTTGCACCGTGATATCCGCCTATTGATTTATGAAAATACGAAGTGGCGGCATCGTTGAATGTGCTGACTGTGAGGTTTGCAACCCTGTAATCTAAGCTTTTGTCTTTCAATATTTCGGTATCGGCGATACTTGCCGTGTATGGCTGGTCCACTTTACGTTTGCTGACAAAATCGTCCGAATTTAGATAACGTTTATTTACGCCCCAAAGGTCAAACAAAATGATGAACGCCAAAACGGCATAAAACCCGTTTTTCGGGAGTTTTTCATACGCTAATGCCAGCAATGCAATAGCTCCCGCGGCAATAATTCCGAGCGAGCGCATGGCATCCGAACGAAACATTGCAGCACGGTCGGTTTCGAGCGCGGCAACTAAGGAGTTTAATATTTGTTGCGATTGTTCATCTTTTCCGAGACCGAAACTGCGCATAAACCAATTGGCATCGCCTGCATTTGTAAAACTTAAGATTCCCGGATTTATCAAAAATATCAAAATAATACCGCCGACAATACCTGCCGCCCAAGCCATAGCGCGCAAGATTTCTTTTTTTGTGATTCGTTTTTCTATAATTTCGTTTAATGCCAAAATACCGAGCAAAGGCATTGTAAATTCAGCAATAATAAGTATCATGGAGACCGTTCTGAATTTGTTGTACCCGGGCACAAAGTCTAAAAATAAATCGGAGAACCACATAAAATGATTTCCCCAAGCCAGCAATATTGAGAGAACAGTTGCGGAAAGCATCCACCAACGCAAATTATTTTTCACCGTAAACATCCCGAATACAAACAAAAAAACAATGAATGCTCCGATGTAAACCGGACCCGAAGTCATGGGTTGAGGTCCCCAATAGGTTGGCATTTGCTTTGTAATTTCATTTACACCTTTTACGCCCAAATCCGTCAGTTCTTTTTTCATTGCGGAATTGTCAGGCAATTCGCCCATAGATGAGCCTCCCATTAAGTTGGGTATCAATAAATTAAATGTTTCTACAGTTCCGTAACTCCAAGCTAAGGCGTAACTTTTATCTAAACCGCCGGAGGCATCGGACATATCAATTGTGAGTTCTGATTTACCGCGAATAGAATCTTTTCCGTAATCCAAGGTTGTAATAATTGCCGTGTAGTTTGCCGCAAGTGCAATAAGTGAGGCTGCAATAAGAGTTCCGGATGTCAGTGCAAAATTTTTGTATGCTTTTGTTTTGATAACTTCAAACAAATGAAAAACAACAAACAAACCGATGATTATAAAGGTATAGTATGTAATTTGAAAATGGTTTCGATAAAGTTGTAGTGCCAAGAAAAACATCAAAACCAGTGCGCCGCGTAAGCGATTTTCACGGTAGGCATGCCACGCTCCGGCAATTATCGGAGGCATATATGCCAAAGTGGACATTTTGGTTGCATGTCCGGCTTCGATGATAATGAAAAAATAGCTCGAAAACGCGTAAGCAAGTGCGCCGACAATTGCCAACCACGGATTGACCCGAAACAACAGCAGAGCAATAAAAAAGCCCAACATCGCCCAAAAAATAAAACTTACGGGGCGCAAACTTTCATTTGCATTAAGTGTCTGATTAAGAGGTTGTATCCAATTGTTTGGAGTATAATTGGTCAGTAAATATCCGGGCATACCTGCGAACATGGAATTGGTCCACAAACTATGCTCGCCCGTAGCTTCTTTGTAGTCCAGAATTTCTTTGGAACCGCCTTTCCAAGTATTTACGTCGTGCGAGCTGAGACGTTTGCCCTCCAATACTTCGGGAAAATAAGCGAATGTTACTAAAACAAAAATCAAGACAGCAACCAAATAAGGCATGTATTTACTGAAAAGTTCTTTTTTCATATCGGATAAAATTCAAGTTGCAAACTTAGTTTTTTATTTCAAATTGATAAAAAAAAAAGACCGTTCCCGTGTGAGAACAGTCCTTTTTTTTTCGACTTGATTATTGTTCGCTGATAGCTTCAGTCGGACAAACATCTACACATGCGCCGCAATCGGTGCAAACATCGGGGTCTATCACATAAACATCACCTGCCGAAATTGCTTCAACAGGACATTCATCCGCACATGCTCCGCAAGCCGTGCATAATTTCGGGTCAATAAAATGAGCCATGATTGTATCTTTTTTGGGTTAAAAAATCGGCACAAATGTAAAATAATCTATTTGACTGTAAAAGCCATTCCGTAATTTAGAATCATTCAAAATAAATATTTGAAATTAT
>DYOJ01000417.1 GCA_020720705.1 Acetofilamentum sp. | reverse complement strand
CACAAGCTTGTTACAGACATTTTGTGTTTTTTTAACGGAACAAATTTAAGTTTTTGACTTAATATAAAAAAATGGTTCTTTGTTAAAAATTGTCAAATATTTCGATAAAAAGTTTGTAATTCAAAGAAATGTCGTAAATTGCGGTTGATGTCTAACTAAATTATACAGTCATGGCAAAGGAAAAATCATTAAAGGAAACAAAAAACAAAAAAGAACCCACTAAAACTCTGAAAGAAAAACGTTTAGCAAAAAAAGAGAAAAAAGAGAGTAAGAAATAAACTTGTTTTTTTTAAGTGCGGCTTTTAAAGTCGCACTTTTTGTTTATTCTTATCTACTGTTAGATTTTCAAATATCTGCTTTTTTTTCGGCTGATATTTTGTTACACCTCTAAAAATTGTATTTTTGCACATTGTTTACTCAATACTTCGTTAGATTTTAGAATTTAGACGTTAGATATTAGATTCAAATTGCTCAATTACAATTAGTTACAATACTTTTATATCGTAAAAATTTTCAAATCTAATTGTTAATAAATCAATATCTTAAAGAAACTTATATCTGCGAAGATGTGTAAAGAAAATACACAAAATCTAAATACATGATATTGAACTCGTATCTTTAAAAAAATATAAAAATGAATAAATTTATTTTTCTGTTGATTTTTACAACCTTCACTATTTCATTATCTTCACAAAAAGTCAGTAATGTTGTGATATCTAACTCTCCTAAGAACGACACCGTAATTTTCACTTACGACATAGAAGGTGTTGAATCGGGCAAAAAAATCAATGTTGTGTTGTGGATGAGCACGCAGGGCAGTTCGTATCGTGAGATTCACAGCAGCAAAGTTTCCGGAAATGTCGGCATTATTAAGCCGGAAACTTCCGGCAAGCTGTCTGCCCTCACCTTATATTATGTGCCGACGGGCGAAAACGAACAAAAGAAACAATCGCAACAATTTGAATTAAGGGTAACGGAGGCAATTCCTGTGGTTGTTCCGCAGCTTGTTTTTGTTGAAGGTGCAAAGTTTCGTATGGGCAGTACAATTGGCGATGATGACGAGAAACCGATGCCTGATACGGTTGTTACAGATTTTTATATCGGAAAATTTGAAATTACACAAGGGCAATTTGAAGCACTTATGGGGTATAATCCGGCACAAAAATACGGGGTCGGCAGTAATTACCCCGTTTATTCGGTATCATGGTGGGATGCCGTAAAATATTGTAATGCTCTTAGCCGTGCCGAAGGATTAGCTCCGGCTTATGATGAGCTGACGGGTGAATTTTTAGACCAAAACGGCGAAATTACGACCGACAGACTAAAAGTTCAGGGTTTTCGATTACCTTTGGAAGATGAATGGGAGTTTGCCGCAGGCGGAGGTGCAAACCCCGACGGAAAAATATCCGAAAAAGGTTATCTGATTTTACAAAAATGGGCAGGTACCGACAACGAAGCCGCGTTGGAACATTTTGCTTGGTTTGACAGTAATTCTGCCGGTAAAAAAAGAAAAGTAGGTTCAAAAAAACCAAATCGTCTCGGTTTGTATGACATGAGCGGCGGCGTGTGGGAGTGGTGTTCCGATTGGCACAGAGGGTATCCCGGCAGTATCGGAATCACTGATAAAACAGGGACTTACCGTGTGTACCGAGGCGGAAGCAGCTATTTTCATCCTTCATTTTGTCGGGTGGCATACCGCAGCAACGGTTCGCCGCTGACCAAAGATTATGACCTCGGGTTTCGTATCGCAAAATCGTCTGACGGTACAAATCCACACTCAGTTAAAACAGATAAAGAATAATTTGGTGCAACCGTATGAAGCAATCGGACATCTGCCCTGATTTTTATGCTTTGTTGTCGGCTGACAGCTTGCGTGCTACGGCTGATATTGCTATTGAAGCCGTTGGCAACCGAGCCGATTTTTTTGCGGAAGTTCTCAAAATTGCACTTACCGAAAAACCTCCCATAAATTGGCGAGCGGCAAGGGTCTTGTATATTTGTGCCGAAAAAAATTCCGAATTGCTTGCTCCTCACGCCGATAATCTTGCCGAAGCATTGCCGACTTTCACAAACGACGGAATGAAACGCGGAATCGCTCTCGCGCTTTCTTATGTTGTGATGCAACTAAGCGATGACAAAATTCTAATGCTGGTAAAAACCGGATTTGAATGGATGCTTTCCGAAGAAAAAATTGCCGTAAAATATAATGTCGCAAAGCTATTATTCGAGATTTCAAAACGAGTTCCCGATTTAAAAGGTGAGTTGCAAGCTGTGATTGAATTTTGTATCTCGACCGGAGAATTCAGAAACAATGGCGACATTGCAAAAATATTAAAAAAGATACATTAATTGTACTTTACAAAGTAGCGCAGGAACAAAGAAAACGTGGATGCTTTTCGTAAGTTTTTTGCGTTTAGCGTCCACGTTATTCCGGAAAAGTAATGATGAGTTAATTTGCTGATTACTAATATCTTACAAAGTCAGCAGATAAAGAAATAATCTGTTATGAGCACAAACACTTTTAGGTTTCAGCATAAATAATGTTGAAACCTAAAACAAAGCAAAGTAACGTTCGTTTATTTAAAATTAGAAATTACATCTAACTCAAATGTACGTTTTGCCAACCGGAATCCGGGTCGTTGCCTGATGCATCCAGACCGGCTAAAATTTTCCATTCATGATTAGCGTATTTTCCTGTATATGATGCGCTTACACCTGACGGCAAAACCAAATTATAAGTCCATTCATACGACTTTCCGGCTTCGAGGGTTTGCGCCGGAGCTACAACAAACTCTTGTTTGTTGAAAACATCTTCTGTGATGTGTGTTGTCCCGATTGAGCTGTCATTTCCGGATGTGATATGTTTGTTCGGAATATTCAGAACTTCCTCACTTTTAACATACAAATACACTTTTGAAATCTGAATCGGCGCATCTTTTACAACTGCATGTATGGTTACGCTTATCGGTTCGTTGATTTTATTACCCGAAACACTCACCGAAACAGATGCACCGCCTCCGGTAATTTTGTTTGCGATATTTTTTAATTTATCAAAAAATGCCATAATATTGTGATTTTAATGAATTGCGAAGTTAAGTGTAAGTTTTGTAATATCTGAAAAAATTTGACGAATATCAAATCAGCAGAAAAAACAT
>DYOJ01000416.1 GCA_020720705.1 Acetofilamentum sp. | reverse complement strand
TTTTGTGCCTTTGAGCACGATGAAAGCGAAATAAAGTAAATAATAATCACAAATACATGATAATCAGTAAATAAACGTCTAAATTTATTATTCATCTTTCTTATTTTTTGGAAATATTATACAAAAGGCAACTCTGATAAGTTTTTTCTTGCTTAATTTTTTGATGTTTTACCCTTGTAAACTATTTATATCCAATTAATTACAAAAAGTAAATTCGTAATAATTCGTGAATTAGCGGTCAATTTTCGTCTTTTCGGAGCGGACTTATATAAGTAACGAAAAAAATATTTGAGATATTGCTACTTGATATTCAAACACTTTGAGCCGTATTCTTTTTATAAAATAAGTTTTACAACATACAAACGATTGCGGAATATGAAATTGAAACAAAAAAGCATATCTTTGAAAAATATTTACACACATTGACACTCAAAGCCATGAACCGCATAATTTTTCAAACAATTGTAGGCATATCTGCCATCGTTTTTATTCTTATCTCGGCTTGTAAACCGAGTAACAATTCAGTTGCGGAATTAAAGTATCCAATTGAGAATGATGTACTTGTAGGGTTGTCGTCTCCGGTAACCTTAAACCCTGACGGAGCTGAAATCAGTCTTCGTGAATATTTCCCGACTGTTGCAAAAATTGATTCATTAAAAGCTCATTCAAGTATCAATCTTAAGTTTGATACAGTGAGTTTTGCATTAAAAATCGCTGTTACGGCTGAAACTTTGCCCAATGTTTCCATGCTGAAAGTGTATGTACGAGGTTCGGAATTTGCAATACCGCTCAAAAAAACACAACAAGTCAGCTTTACATTCAAATTAGACCCCAAAGGCAAGTCGTTCAAAACCGTGCAAATGAAAGGCGAAATGAATGCGTGGAATGTTGCTGCCGGAAATTTGAATTTCGAAAACGGAATTTGGCAGGGCGAATTTAAGGCCGAACCGGGTAACTATCAGTATGTCTTTGTATTGGACGGAAGCAAAGAAATTCGTGACCCGATGAACAAAGACAGTGTCAGCAACGGAATGGGAGGCTTTAATTCCATAATTCGTGTCGGAGGAGATACCGATAAATCTAAATATCCTCGTCTGCACACCAAAACTTACGGGCAAACTTACGTAGAAATATCGTCAGAGAACGAACCGGATGAAATCTATGTGCTGTACGAAAATTATCAATTACCTCAAAATATGATTTCTATAACCGGTAATACCTTGAAAATCAATATACCCGGAGATGCTCGTGAACGCACACGCGCACACATTCGAGTATTTGCATGCAACCAATCCGGTACGGCAAATGATTTATTGATACCATTGGAAAGTGGTCAGGTGCTTACGGATGCTGCTCAACTCAAACGCACCGATTTTCATTCAGCAACCATCTATAATATATTCACTGACAGATTTTTTAACGGCAACCCCTCAAACGACCGTCCGTTGAAACTGAAAACCGTGCATCCGAAAGCTGATTATATGGGCGGAGATATTGCGGGTGCGATTCAGAAAATTAAATCCGGATATTTTGATAGTTTGGGAATCAACACTTTATGGATTTCACCATTAGTGAAAAATCCTGAAAAACCTTACGGCGAATTTCCCACTCCGAAAACAAAATTTTCAGGCTATCACGGCTATTGGCCTATTTCCTTTACAAAAACTGACGACCGATTCACAACCGAAGCCGAACTTAAAGAAATGGTTGAATTGGCACACTCTAAAAAGATGAATGTGTTGCTTGATTTTGTTGCAAATCATGTGCATGAAGACCACCCGTTTATCAAAGCTAACCCTCAATATGCTACACAGTTACATTTACCTGACGGTCGGCTGAATTGTCGGCTTTGGGACGAGTATCGCCTAACCACATGGTTTGATGTGTTTTTGCCTACACTCGACCTCGAGAAACCGGAAGTTTATGAAATGCTCAGCGATTCTGCCGTTTATTGGATTGAAAAATATGACCTCGACGGCTTCCGACACGATGCAACCAAACATATTCCGGAAATATTTTGGCAAACACTCACGTTCAAACTTAAAAAAAATATCATTATTCCCAAAAACAAACCGCTGTATCAAATCGGGGAATCCTACGGCTCGCCGCAACTAATCAGCAGTTATGTCAGTTCGGGTAAATTATCGGCACAATTCGATTTTAACGCTCACGATGCACTTGTAGGTGCGCTTGCCGGCGGAAATAATTTTGAACGTTTTGCCGAAGTACTCAAAGCAAGCGAAAAGTTTTACGGAAGTCATCATCTTATGGGCAATATCAGCGGAAATCAAGACAGGGCAAGGTTTATGTCTTATGCGGACGGCTCGCTGCAATTCTCGGAGGATTCCAAACTTGCAGGTTGGACACGAGATATTCAAGTGCAGGGCACAGTGGGCTACGAACGACTAAAACTTTTGCAAACCGTTATCGCAAGCCTTGCAGGTATTCCTGTCATTTACTACGGCGATGAAATCGGGATGCCGGGCGGTAATGACCCCGACAACCGTCGAATGATGAAATTTGAAAACCTATCAGTTTATGAACTAGATGCTCTGCGTCATACGCAAAAAGTATTTCATTTCAGAAGGCAATCCCTTGCTTTGCTTTATGGAGATACACGAATTATACAAGCAGATGACAACATTTTAATACTCGAAAGACAATTTTTCGATAAGTATGTGTATATTATTGTAAACAAGAGTGATAACCCTCAAAATGTAAGCTTTGATATGCCCGAATATGCAAATGCACCTGCGTTAAAAACGTTGCTCGGCGGAACGTTTACTCAAAATAAGTCAAACATTTCTTACAAAATCCCAAAGCTCACCTCAGAAATTTTATACAATTAATTTCGTTTAATTTTGGACAGGTATTGAAGTAAATACTCCGTTGGATATTAGAATTTTGTCGTTTGATTTTAGACTCAAATTGCTTATTTTCAATTAGTTACAATAACATTTCGTATCCACTCAGTATCGTATGGTTAATTTAGCTTTGTCAAAGTTAAACTAATTAATATGTTGTTAATATTCAATATTTTACGATTATGAAAACACAAATTGACAAAGCTCTTCCATGCTTTTTTGAGTGGATACAATTTTTCAAATACAAGAAAATTTCTCGAATAAGAGTATGATTGTAACTAATTGGAATTAAGC
>DYOJ01000415.1 GCA_020720705.1 Acetofilamentum sp. | reverse complement strand
TTACAATATTATATTTATTTTTTTTCATATCTTGCAAGCATATTTTTAACCCTTAAATAATTTTATTCTTATGAAAGTGAACAATTTTACGATTGTGAGATTTGTGTTTTATACACTTTTTACAGTATTTTTTGGTACCGGTTTTGCGCAAAACAATCGCTTTGAAAGTATTGACAAAGCTAAAATCACGAGCGGCATATTGATTGATATGATTAAAAAACCGAATCCTGATTTTGAGATATTTACAGGAAACGAAAACAAAGAACCAATCCGTAATGCACAATGGCGACAGCTTTACACAGACATTCAAAATGCCTCATTATTAAATAAATTACCGAATTTGTCCGCCGTAAAAACAGAAATCAATACCTTGCAACGCTCGTATGTTTTTCCGGTTTCTGTTTTGAATTTTGAATATCAAAAAATCAAACAACAAGCATGGACAAACGGTGAAGTTTTTGTAAAAGACGGACAAATCCGAACAATTTCTGACGATATTTATGAGACACGTCGCCTTTTTGCGGCATCTGTAACACAACAACGCACTTACACCAGCCTCAACCCGACCTTCCGTTTCGGTAACTCATTTTTTTATTCAAATCAAAGTGTTTTGCCTGTCTATTTGAATGTGAATTTTGATGACGGTACAGGTTTTCATAAATTAGACTTAAATTCTGAATATCAAGCAGAATATAAGAGCAACGGAACAAAAATGATACAACTCCGTGCAGTATTTCAGGATGGAAAAACGCTGAAATCAGATTTTAATTTTGAAGTAAAAAGCTCTACCATGCCTGTCCCGACAGAAGTATGGTCAGATTATACCGCCGATTTACCGTACATGGGCGATGTTGCCGTGGGGGATGTCGGCGTCTTTTTGGGTAACGGAAATACTGATTTTCGTCGCCCTGTAATTTTGGTGGACGGCTTTGACCCGGGCGATTCAAGACAACTTGAAGAAATATACGACATCGCAAATCAACAGGAATTGATGGCAAATCTCCGAGCGGAAGGTTACGATGCTGTGTTGGTTAATTTACACGGCGGAGCTGACTATATACAACGAAATGCGATGCTTGTTGTCAAACTCTTGCAAGATATTAACGACAGAATGGCAGCAACGGGAAATTTAGAAACCGTTCCCCAAACAGCAGTCATTGGTCCGAGCATGGGCGGACTTATAACGAGATATGCCCTTACATACATGGAAACCAACAATATACAACACCATGTCCGTAATTGGATTAGCTTTGATTCTCCGCAAAAAGGAGCAAATATTCCGCTTGGTTTACAACACTGGCTACGCTTTTTTGCCGAAGAAGCCGAGCAAGAAGAAGCTATTGCAAACTTGGAACAAATAAACACAGTAGCTTCTCGACAAATGATGATATATCACTATTTATCAACTGACGGAACTATTGCAGGGCAAGATAACCTGCGAACCGATTTTGTAAACGAATTGGAAGCAATGGGGTATCCGGAAAGCCGGATTATTGCAATTATCAACGGTAGCGGCACGGCGGCAGGTCAAGGATTTAACGCCGAAGAGCAAATTGTTGAATATTATTTGAGAAGTTTCACAGTTGATTTAGACGGAGATATTTATGCGTCTCCAAACCAAACTTCGGCTCAGATTTTCAGAGGTTTGTACGATACAGCTTTACCGTTTGATGAGGTAACGGAAGATATATTTGTGTCCAACACGCTGCCTTATGACGGAGCACCCGGAGGCAGAACTAACTCTATGCAATTGCTTGACGAAACTGACACGGGCGGCTACGGAGACATTATAGCGTACCACAATAATCATTGTTTTATTCCGGCAATCAGTGCTTGCGCATTGGGTAATACGACCAATCCGTATTTTAATATCGAAGCAAACCTTGTCTCACTTCAAACTCCGTTTGATAAACTGTATTATCCTACTGAAAATCAAAACCATGTCGAAATCACACCCGAATCCTACGACTGGTTTTATAAAGAAATATTCAATTATTTCCCAACCTTTACAAATACCGCTCCTGCAAATGCAACCGAAGACGTAAACTATACGTATATGCCGACAGTTTCAGATGAAAACGAATGGAATAACTTAACTATCAGTGTTTTATCTAAACCGGAATGGCTGTCTTTTAACGGAACTACACTCGGAGGAACACCAACAAATGCCGAAGTTGGAAGCCATGAGGTTACGCTTCAAGTGAGTGATGGTTTAGACGAAACGTTATACACCTTTTCAATAACAGTTGAAAACCAAAATGACGAACCGGAATTTACATCAACACCGATTATTGAAGCAACAGAAGATTCTGAATATCAATATATTATTGAAATCATGGATATTGACCCAACCAACGATAACCTCACGATATCCGGAATAAACACCCCTGATTGGCTTTCACTTGACGGCACGCTTTTGTACGGGACACCAACCAACAGTCATGTCGGGTATCACAATGTAACACTATCATTGTCAGACGGATATGATGTCGTTGTACAAACCTTCACAATTTATGTCGAAAACCAAAATGATGCGCCGGAATTTACGTCCACCCCAAATTTGAACGCTACCGTTAATCATGATTATCAATATCTTATCTCAATTACAGACATTGACCCGACAGCGGATATATTAATCCTATCAACCCAACAAAGCCCCGATTGGCTCAGCTTGAACGACAACGTATTAAGCGGAATCCCGGGCGAAGAACATTTAGGTTCACACGATGTTACCTTATCTGTTTCTGACGGTTTTATCGTTGAAAATCAGACATTTACAATAACCGTAGAGGATAATGTTTCAATTACGGAATCGGAAGACTCTGTTCGCATATTTCCGAATCCAACGACAAATTATTTTACAATTTTCGGAGCAACCGGAAGGAACATTCAGATTTTCAACACAGTAGGCAAATTGTTGATAGATACGCATGTTACAAATTCATCACAAAGCATTGACATTTCGGACCTTACAAAAGGTGTTTACATTCTTAAATTATCGGATAATTATAAAACAAAACAGATTCGTATTATTAAAAATTAACCGAATCATTTTTTTACAATAGTCCGTTAAAGATTTTGGTTAAATATTTAACGGACTATTGATTATGACAATAGTCCGTTATTTTTTATGTAAGATATTGATTTATTGTAAATTAGAT
>DYOJ01000414.1 GCA_020720705.1 Acetofilamentum sp. | reverse complement strand
TTTATTTTTTGTTAAATATTTGATAATCTGCAAATTAACACATTTTCAAATTTCCAAATTAACACATTTTCACATTTTCAGTATAACCATTTTATGATACTTTTTTTTGGTAATTATGAAGGGCTTGACGGTAATGCTTCATAAAGAAAATTTAAGACTTTACCGCGAACACCAAGTTTGCTCAGGAGTGGGTTTTCAATATTCGGATGTATGCGATTTGACAAAAAAATGTAAACTAAACCATATTCCGGGTCCACCCATACGTAAGTTCCCGTAAATCCGGAATGACCGTAGCTCAGTTGGGAGGGCATCTCGTTGCTTGCTTCCATGCGGTCAAAACCTAAGGCTCTGATATTTGTACCTTTTTTGTAAGCCCTTGATGTAAAATAGGTTACAGTCTCTTCTTTTAGATATCGTTCGCCGCCGTATTCACCTTTTTGCAAATACATTTGCATTAGTTTTGCAAGGTCGTTGGCAGTAGCAAACAGCCCGGCATGTCCGTTTACGCAGCCGGTCATTGCTGCACCGTAGTCGTGAACGTAACCTTGTAAAAGTTGTTTTCGGTATTTGGTATCGTCTTCGGTAGGCACGCATCTGTCTTTCTCAAACCGTTGAAACGGTTTGAATCCCAGCGTTGTAGCACCTAATGAACTGTAAAAATTTTGATTTAAAAAGTCATCAAATTTTTCGCCCGAAATATTTTCAACCATTCGATAAATCATATAAAACCCCAAATCGCTGTATTTATATTTTACGCGCGATTCGAGTCCGGAATCATAAATTCGTTTGTAAAGCGAATCCGAATACGCTTTGGTAATGTATAAATTTTCGGCAACGGTTAAGGGGTATTTTTCCGATTTAGAAGTCGCATAAATCGCTGTATCTAAAATCAATTTTGACTTATCCGAATACGTTTTCAGATAAAACGGAATCCAAGGTTTCAGTCGAGCCTGATGAGCTAAAATTGAGCGCAAGGTCATGTTGGCTTTATTCGTTCCGGCAGTTTCGGGCAAATATTTTGAGATAGGTTCGTTGAGGCTAAGTTTGTTGTTTTCGTATAACAACATAATTGCCGGCAGCGAAGCCGAGACTTTCGTAACGGAAGCTAAATCATAAATGTCCGTATTTTCGTTGATACGTTTGCTTTTGTAAGTATGTGTACCAAAGGATTTTTGATAAAAAACGATACCGTCTTTCAGTGCCATGATACTTGCGCCGGGCATTGCTCCGAGTTCAATAGCTTTCAGGATGACGGAGTCGGCAGATTTTAGTTTTTCGGTTTTCATTTTCAATTCCTCCGGCACTGAATACTTCATGCGGATACGCTCTTCGGTTTCGCCCATGCCGGCTTTGAATAAATTTCCGGCTGAAACGGGCAGTTCGGCATCCGTACGAATACCTCCGAAAATAAGTTGAGCGGCAAAATCCCGATTTTCACTCCAATCATTGTAGGCTACAATCACGGCATATAATTTTTCGGGTTTTTTGAACATTGCCAAAGCATAAGGGTTTCCGAAAAGAGCTACAACCACTTTTGTACGCTCGGCAAGTTTTTCGATAAAATCTATATTTGCTTGATTTACACCAAAAAACGGAGGCGTATTGTTGGTATTATGGATACCGATAATCACAACCTCAGACTTAATTAAATTTAAAAAAACTCGATTTAGCGTGGCGGCATCGGCAGTTTTTTCAATAGAAAAATGCTTTACATCGGCATAATCCGACAAACGTTGCTGAAAACTATTGTTCAAAGGCGAGCTAATTGACAGCGAGGCAATTGAGACGGTGTCTAATTTTTTTATCGGAATTAGTTCGTCTTTATTTAGTGCCAAGGTCATGGATTGTTCAATAAGTTTTCGACGAAGCAATTTAACGGCAGGGGCGTTCAAACTTTCGTGTAAGTTTTTGATTTCTATAGGCTTATAATTGTCTAAGCCGAACCATTTTTTTGCCGCCAAAATTTTTCGGACACGTATATCAATCTCATTTTGAGTGATAAGACCATCTGCGATAGCTTTTTTTATGGCAATGAAGGCTTCGGGTACATTTCGCGGCATCAATAAAATATCTACACCGGCAAGAATGGCTTTTACTTCGGTTTCGCCGGGTGCATGATATTTTGTAACACCTTGCATACCAAGTGCATCTGTAAACACTAATCCTTTAAAATCAAGTTTTTGTTTGAGCAAACCCGTTACGGTCGGGTAGGAAAGGCTGGATATCGAGTTTGTTGCCGAGTCTAAATTCGGGATGTGCAAATGTGCCATCATAACGCCGCCAAGTCCGTGATTGATAAGGTATTTAAAGGGGAAAAGTTCGACATTGTTCAGTCGAGCAAATTGATGCGGAATGGTTGGTAATTCGTGATGCGAATCTACATCTGTGTCTCCGTGTCCGGGGAAATGTTTTCCGACAGCAAGGATGCGTTTATCTTGCAAACCGGACATATAGAGTGCGCCTTTCTTGGCAACGTTTTTTTTATTTTCGCCGAAAGAGCGACTGTTTATGACAGGGTTTGCAGGGTTGTTATTGACATCAATAACGGGTGCAAAATTGATATGTATGCCCATTCGCCTGCATTGTCGAGCAACTTCTGCCCCAAATTCGTAGATGGTACGGTCATTTTGGATTGCACCCAAAGGCATTTGGCGCGGAAAATTTACGGTGCTGTCCAAGCGCATAGACAAACCCCATTCATAGTCTCCGGCTATCATTAGCGGGACTTTAGATATTGATTGATAGTAATTTGTGAGCTTTGCTTGTGCAACCGGACCACTTTGAAACATGATTAAGCCGCCAATTTTGTAATCTTTGATAATTTTTGTTACAAAGGCTTTATTTTCAGCACCTTGTTTTGGATATGAAGCCACCATAAATAATTGCCCTATGCGTTCATCGGGGCTGAGGGTGTTGAAAACCGAGTCAGCCCAACTTGTTGCATAGTTTGTCAAATCCGGACAATATGACAGGGTTTGAGTTTTAATTTTTGTTTCGGGTACGGGGGTGTTGCGCAAAAAAATTAAAGATAACGGAATAACGGCAACCAAAAGAAATGAGATTCTATATTTTTTTTTTCTTCCAAACATGACAAACATTTTCTGCCGGTAAAAATAAATAAAATCAGCAAATATCAATATCGGCACACAGATATTCCTGTAATTAT
>DYOJ01000413.1 GCA_020720705.1 Acetofilamentum sp. | reverse complement strand
GGAAACAAGTTTTTTGATATATAGTTCGTTTCATTCGCTGCCGCACAACGGTTGAAAATATGAAACGTTTGGCATTTCGAAGTACTTTCCTGTCAAGTTGCAAGTACTTTTGATACGGGCTGAAACGCTCAATAACCCACTGACTGCCAAATGTTTTATATACGATGTTGTGCGTTCGGTGTTCTTTTTTCGTCTTGATTTTATGTCTGTTGTGCAATGGAACAGACACACTCTTTGCCAAGTTTTGGCTTTTGGGTCGGCTGGTGCGACTTGGCAATGTGTGTGGCTGTTTAGCATTGGCAGTATTTATTTTTAAAAAGGTCGTTTATTTCAGTTAAAAAACTGTAGTCTGGTGATTTGTTTATAGCTGTCTCCCTGAATTTCTTGTAAAGTTCTATGATTTTATTTTCGGTTTTCTTGTCAAGTAATGTTAAGTTAAGCATCATTGCTTTATTAAGGTCATTAGGCTCAAATTTTTGAAGTCCGTTTCCATATTCCCTGCGGTTATCTTCAAAAATCTCTCTTGCCACATCCGTCAATAGATAAGCAAACAATACGTCAACATTAACATTATCAAACAAACTATTTTGAATCGGATATACACAATGAAAAGTTGTCAGATTAGATATGTTTGCTTCATTTCTAATGAATTTCAATCCGCTTCTGTTGAAAACAGAAACCCAAATTGGTGATGGCGGACGATTTTCTAAAGAATACCAAGGAGTTCTACAAGCTGTCAGATACTTTTTATCAATACCTGTTTTTTCACCAAGGTCAATGTATTTTAAAACATTTTCATCCTTAGAGCCGTTTGCGTTTAATAAATATGTTTGTCTATCGCTTTTAATTAATGAATGGTAATTGTCTTCTGTAAAAAAATTATCTTTAACGTCCACCGCTTTGCAAATGCAAGGTAGTAAATATTTTTTGTCAATACCGTACTGATTTGCTTTCGATTTGGAAAATGTGAAATACTCGTTTGCACCTGTGGCAATACCACGGACAACTTTAGCTACACTTGAAAATGGAATTAAGTTTTTATATCTAATTCCGTTTTGCTCTTGGTAATATTTACGCCACTTTACTTCAGGTTCAAGTTCATTATTGTTAAAAGTTGAGTCATCAATGCTGTAAAGCGGATATTCAGAAATGTAAGTTCTGATTATCTCTAAGTCATCGATTTTTTTTATAGTTGAAAACTTCACCTTTTGATAGTGTTTGTCATTTGAACATAAAAGAATACACGCAGTTGTTAAAGCGTCATCAAAAACATTTTCTTCAAAATCGAAAACGACTATATGCCTTAAAACTTTATTCTTTATTAATGCCGATTTAACAAGTTTTCCATAATCTGAATTAAGAAACTCCGATGGTATAATGTAGGCAAGCCTGCCGTTTGGGTTTAGCTGGTATATAGATTTTAATAGAAAAAGTGTGTAAAGATTTGTGAAGCCGTTGAGTTTAATTTTTAAGCGATTTTCGATTTCGTTTAAAATCGTTTTGTTGTCATAATCGTGAAACTTAAAATATGGTGGATTGCAAATGATACCATCATATTTATTGTTCCAATCGTTAAACATATAATCTTCAAAATGTAAATCGACAATGGAAGTATCGTTGAATATTTCTTTTGATTCTGCAAATATTTTTTCATCAATATCAAAACCTTTTATTGATAAATCTGATTTTTTACAAATTAGGGCTCTTGAAAAAACCCCAAGACCGAATGCTGGTTCTAAAACTGTTTTTAGATTTTTGTTTCCCAACAACCAATCTGCCATTAGAGATGCTAACTGAAATGGCGTGAAGAATTGGGCAAATTTTTTCCTATGCTCTAAGGAAGTTATTTTAGAGTAGCCTTTCTCAACTTGATTATCTGTCGCTTGCGATATGTCTTTAACTTCAATCATTAGAATTCTTTACTATCTAGGCTGAGTATGTTAATCAGATTGTCCACTTCAAGATATGCTGTTCCTCCTTTGAAGGTAACATAAAACAAAAGTCTGCCCCTGTCCATTTCTTTTCTAACGCTTTCGTGAATAGGCTCTTCAACTTTTGATGCAATAGGTATTCCTGATTTTGAGTTGATTTTGATTGTGGTTTTGTTCTGATTTTTGGTGTCTGTCTCAACTGAGAAAATTATTCCTTCATTGTTGGAATCTGAGATAATAGACAGAATTTGCTCGAATGAAATTCCGTAAACCTTATCGAAGAAAACCTGAAAATAAAAATGGGGAACATTGAAGGTTTCAATCCATTTGTAAACAACCTTGATGTCTTCAACCTTTGGAGTTATAGAAAGATAGTCTCGTTTCTGAATTTCCTTTATAGCATCTTTAAGTGTTCTAAAATGTGATTTCAATTCCGAAAGTCGTTCAGTTGAACTCCAACTTGGAACTCTGAAATCTGTTACCGACAAGGTTTTTTGTGTAATGCTTTTAAGTAAATCAATGTATGGTTGCCTAGAAGGGTGATTTAATTCTTCTTGAAATTCTGCAAGAATTATATCTCTGGTTTGCAATGCGATTTGACTAAATTTTTCAGTCCTAACTTGCATTGCTTCTTCGTATTTGTCAATTAAGAACGCACTTGACCTTACTTCAATTCCTGCTATTGCCTTTTTTACATACTCAGTAATTGTATGGTGTGGGATTTGGCTTATATCAAATCCTAATTCGTTATTGAAATCTCCTTTCCTGAAAATTAGCAAATCAGGTCTTTTTCCAATTGTATCAAGCTCGTTTTGAAAATCTTGATAAAATGTATCAAACCCATCTTCTCCTGCTACTAAGTCATCAGACTTACCATATTCTACTGCGACAAAGTTCTTTGAAGTTTCGTTAATTGCTCTGAATACCAAATTTTCAGCCCAATCTCCCTGCTCCTTGTTGGTAATGAAGTTTGACGATGCTTGTGTCGGTGTTCTTGCAGGGTCACGTGGAAGTCCAAAGTCCACTAAAGCTGCTGGAACTGTTTTAGTTAATTCTCTTATTTTTTCGTAATATGTCATAATCATTTTTTGTTCTACAAAGTTACATTTTTAATTCTGATAGTCTTTCCGTGCGTTGGCAAAAAATGGCTCTTTTGGTTTTTGGAGCGTTGACTCGTGTGTCGGCAAAAACCAAATGTGCCATTTGCGGGTCGGCTTTCTTACACTGACGCACAAC
>DYOJ01000412.1 GCA_020720705.1 Acetofilamentum sp. | reverse complement strand
TATCCCGAAAATATCTATTTTAGTCGAGTTCAGTTTTTCAGCAGACCCTAACTAAAAAGTCCGGTTTTCAGACTTTTTTTAAACAATTATACAAATCAACGAATAACCAATAGTCGAAAATTTGTAATATTGTCTTTGCCAAATAATTACCGTTTATCTTATTTCGAACTCACGTTTAGACTGTGTAACTGTTAAAACGGAACGATGTTTGCGGTATCTTTTGAAACATAAAAAAGATATGAGCGAAAAAGTTATACTTTGCATTGACGACGAACGAATTATTTTAGACAGCATTAAATCGCAGCTAATCAGAAACTTAGGTGATGAGTTTATCTTTGAGTTTGCCGAAGATGCCAACGAAGGTTTAGAATTACTTGATGAATTGATGAGCGAAGATTCCCAAATCCTGCTCATCGTGTCCGATTGGTTGATGCCGGGTATGAAAGGCGATGAATTTCTCATAAAAGTGCATCAAAAATATCCGAATCTTAAAAAAATACTGCTCTCGGGGCAAGCTGATACCGAGGCGGTTGAACGTGCTGTGCAAGAAGCCGGTTTGTATAAATTCATGAACAAACCCTGGGACGAAAAAGAACTGATTGAAACCATTAAAAACATCGTAAACCAATAAACTGCGCGATGGAAAAAGGTACAATTATTTGCGTGGACGACGAATCCATCGTTTTGACAGGCTTAAAATCGCAACTTAAACGCTATTTTGAAAATGAATACAACATCGAAACCGCCGAAAGTGCAGAAGAAGCTCTTGAAATTTTTGAAGATTTGCTCGAAGACAGCGAAGAAATCCCCCTGATAATCTCCGACCAGATTATGCCCGGCATGAAAGGCGATGAATTGCTGGTAAAAATACATCAGCTACGCAAAAACACCCTGAAAATTCTGCTCACCGGACAAGCCGATGCCCGCGCCGTAGGCAATTCGGTAAACAATGCCAACTTATACCGCTATATTGCAAAACCTTGGGACGAAGCCGATTTAACCCTCACGGTAAAAGAGGCTTTGCGCAGTTATTTTCAGGACAAAAAACTCGAACAGCAAAACGCTGAACTTTTGGAGCTTAACCAATCGTTGGAACAGAAAGTGCGAGAACGAACGCTCGAACTTCTGCATAAAAACGAACTTTTGGAAGAGCAAAAACGAAACATCACCGACAGCATCCGATATGCCCAACGCATTCAGCGCGCAATTATGCCGTCCGACGAAGTTATACACGAAATTTTAAACGAGCATTTTATACTGTTTCGCCCGCGCGACATCGTCAGCGGCGATTTTTATTGGATGCGACAAATCAAAAATTTCATTTGCGTAGCCGCCGCCGATTGCACGGGGCACGGTGTTCCGGGGGCGTTTATGAGTATGCTCGGCACAAGTTTTTTGAACGAAATTGTTACCGCAAAAAATTTGGACAATTCCGGCGAAATATTGAACCGCCTGCGGTTAAAAGTAAAAAAATCGCTTCGCCAAACCGGAGCCGAAGGCGAGCAAAAAGACGGCATGGATATAGCTTTTTATGTTATTGATACAGAAACACTTGAACTGCAATTTTCCGGTGCATACAATCCGCTTTATATCATTCGTAGCAGTAATGAAGACCTGTCAGGTTTTCAGAAACCTGACAGGTCTGAAACTGAGTTAATTCACCTCAAAGCCGACCGGCAGCCCATTGCCGTGCACATCCGCGAAACCAATTTTACCACGCAACGATTTCAACTCCAAAAAGGCGATTGCATCTACTCGTTTTCCGATGGCTATGCCGACCAATTCGGAGGCGAGGACGGCGGCAAATTTATGAGCAGAAACCTCAAAAACCTATTGCAAAGCATTGCCGACCGCCCCATGAAAGAACAGCGCGAAATTTTAAACCAAACCTTTGAAAACTGGCTCGGCACCCACCACGAACAAATTGATGATGTGCTGATTATAGGCGTTAGGATTTTATAAGTATAATTAAAATATTATTTATGACAAATGAATTAATTCTAAACACGGACAGAAGGGTTTTAAATTTTGAAGATTTAAGAAAAAAACCTTTTTATGCAAAAAAATTGGAGAGTTTTAATACAGAAGAACCTGTCGTTATACTGTCACCTGATGAAAATGTTTTTATTTTAGCTGGTAGGAGCATTCCGGAAAGCGCAGTTTCATTTTACAAACAAATTCTGAATTGGTTTTCAGATTACATACAAGAACCCAAAAATGAAACAAATCTTTGTATCGCATTCGACTATTGGAATACGGCAACAGATAAACAGATTGCAAAAATTTTGTTATTAATGGAATCTATTTTGCCTCCACCTCAAGTCATAGTTTCATGGTATTTTACTGATGAAAATAGCCAAGGATATTTAAGCGGAAAGGGGTTTTGTGAATTACTTGATATTAATATTATGTTAATCCCTCTTAATGAAAATGGTGAATTATTAGATATCACATAAATATGAAACCTAAATTTAAACCTGATATTGATATTTTTGATTTAGAAACCCTAAGTCGAGCCGGACTGAAAATCATGATGGTAATTGATAAAAAACAAATCCTCAAGGAATTTGCAAAGTATCTAAAGCTTTTATTTATTGAAGATGTAGATGAGGTTTCTATAATTTATTTTGAACAAAAATTGGATTTTTACTCTCATCGGTTTAATTTTGAAACCGTTTTTACCGAGTCAAACTTGACTAATCTGCAAGATGAAATAGTTTTGCAATGCTTTGGAGAACAAAAGGAGATAATATTGAGTTCAGAAAAAGACCTTGTTAATTCTAATATAGCTAAAGGAGAAAGCTGGCGTTCGGTTATTTGCTATCCGATTACATATTCTGATAAAATGACGAAAGTTGAAAACAGAATAGGTGTTATAAAAATCCAAACTGAGAAAAATGAAGCATATTCAAAAGAGCAAGTTAATTATTATCTTTTAGAAAATTTAATAACATACCTTATTATTGCTCTTCAAAATTCATTGAACTTTGATAAAATTATCACACTTAGAGATGAATTAGAAAACAAAAACAAATTCTTAAACGCCCAAAAAGAAGAACTCAGCGTTACGCTCGAAAATCTGCAAAAGACTCAGGCTGAGCTGGTTCAGGCGGAGAAGATGGCATCGTTGGGGCAACTCATTGCGGGCATTGCGCACGAAATCAACACGC
>DYOJ01000411.1 GCA_020720705.1 Acetofilamentum sp. | reverse complement strand
AACCAGGGACACACGGATTTTCAGTCCGTTGCTCTACCAACTGAGCTATGGTACCATTGATTTCAAAAGCGGATGCAAACTTACAATAGTTTTTTTATTCTGCAAAATTATTTGCATTTTTTTTGTAGAAAATGTATCAGTGATTCTGCATTATTTGTTCAATTTGTTCAATTTCAATAGGTTCATCAAGGAGCAAATCTTCATTTCCGTCTTCGGTAATAAGAATATCATTTTCCAAACGAATGCCGAAACCTTCTTCTTGAAGGTAAATCGCTGGTTCGCAAGATAGAACCATACCGGCTTGCAGTATCGTATCCCTTGTCCCGACATCATGCACATCTAAGCCCATAAAATGTGCAACACCGTGCATGTAATATTTTTTTCGCAAGATGTCTTTTTGTTCTTTTGTTTCATTTGGAATCGGATTAATTAAGTTCAAGACGATAAGTTCGTCAAAAACTAAATCATTCACTTTTTCGTTAATTTTATTGATAGTTGTACCTCTGACATAAAAGGTTTTTGCTTGGTTCATTACACGTAAAACAGATTCATATACAGCATGTTGTCTGTCCGAAAATTTGCCGTTTACGGGAATGGAACGAGTCGTATCCGCTGCGTATCCTGCAAATTCTGCTCCGAAATCCATTAGTATCAGGTCGCCTTGATTGCAGGTTTTGTCGTTGGCAATGTAATGTAAAACGCAATTGTCGTTGCCGGAGGCTATTATGGGTTCATAAGCATGACCGGCAGCTCCGTTTCGGATGAACTCGTGCGTAATTTCAGCTTCTATTTCATATTCTTTCACATTGGGTTCAACGAATTTTAAGACACGGTAAAATGCTGCAGTCGTGATACGACATGCTTCGCGGATAAGTGATAATTCTTCCGGCTGTTTTATAAGTCGCAGTTCCGTGAGTATCGGGGCAAGACGGCGAAATTGATGAAGCGGAAATTTATATTTTAATTCATCTGTCAAACGTAATTCTGCATATCTAATCGATGTGATAAACTTAGGGGACTCATTGATATTCAGATAAATATATTCTGCCATTAAAATAAATGATTGAACTTCTGTACCAAAACTTTGTGTGTATTTTACATCATTCACACCCGATAAGAGGCGAGCCTCATCACAAGTCAATTTATGTCCTTCCCAAATTTCGAGGTCTTTATCGGGTTTTAAAATATAGAGATATTCAGATATTTTTCCAAGTTCATCCTTTCTTAGGATAAGTTTAGTTTCTTCTTGCTCAATACCTGTCAAATAAAACATATCAGGCGTTTGCCGATATACATGATTTTGGTCTCCGCTACGAGGCATCCTGTCAGCAGAAACTACTATCGCGATGGAATTTAAGTCCAGCTTTTCGGCTAATCTGTACCGATTTGAAATAAAAAAATTAACGGGAATTTGAGGATATCTCATACAGCAATAGTTTGTTAAAATTTCTTGTAAAATATTGATTGACTGAATATTATTTTGGAAAGTCTGTAATTCGTTTTAATATCTTGTAACTTATTGTCGTTTAATATTTTGAATCTAAGGTCGAAAGGCAGAAATCTAAATCCGATTGAAGTATTATGTCAGTTTAAATATAAATAAATGTTCAATATGTTCGTAAACATATCGTAAATATTGAAAAACTTATATTTTTGTTTTGCAACAAAAGTATGAAAAACGAAATATTAATCAAAAATAAACATAATATCAGTATGAGTACATTTTCAAAATCATCGGTCGGAAAGAAGGTTATTGTAAGTCTTTCGGGCTTGTTTCTTTTGGTATTTTTGGGGGTGCATCTGGCAGCAAATCTCTTTTTACTTGCCGGACCGGATGCCTACAATGCTGCTACGCATTTTATGGATACCAATCCGATAATTCAAATTATGCAACCTGTTTTGGCACTTGGGTTTTTGTTTCACATAGCTTTTGCGCTTACGGTCGAATTAAAAAACCGTCGTTCCCGTCCGGTTAAATACAATAAACGTAGTACCTCAGGTACAAGCACATGGGCATCTCGGAATATGTTTATTTTGGGTTTTATCATCCTCTTTTTTCTCGTGGTGCATATTATGAACTTTTTTGTAAAAATGAAATTCGGTGAATTGCCCGAAGTGTTGGTGGATACCATTAAAATGCACGATGCTTATACACTTGTATCCGGCACATTTGAGTGCTACGCCTATTCAATTTTTTACGTTTTTGCCGCAATAGCACTCGGCTTACACTTACATCACGCCCTTTGGTCTGCTTTTCAAACTATCGGTTTTAGTAACGACCTTTGGCGCAAACGCCTCAGCATCTTAGGCGATGTTTATGCCGTAATTATCGGAGCCGGTTTTGCAATAATTCCGGTGTATTTTATGATTTTTGGATAAAATATATTTATTAGAACACATATAATCATAAATGATGAACCCGTGATTGAACGAAATGACATCATAACACAAGTGAAACAAAACGTGTTTTTGCTCGATAAAAAAGCAGAAATCTTGTTATTTGGATCGCGCGCTCGACAAGATACTCACAAAGAGTCTGACTGGGATTTTATTGCTTTCGTAGAAAATGAAGTAACTGAACAACTTCGACAAAAATTAACTGCGCTTGTTTTTGAAACAGAACTAAGAACGGGCGAAATTATTTCAGTGCAATTGTTTTCTAAAAATCAAAAAAGTTTTTTTGCAACAAGTCCGTTTTTTAAAAATGTTTTTCGAGAAGGAATTGTAATATGAGCAACGATAATTTGATAACATACAAAATTAATCGCGCAAAATCAACTTTAAACGAAGCAATTTATCTATCGGAGGCAGGATATTGGAATGCGGTTGCAAACCGGCTGTATTATGCTACATATTATGCAGTTACAGCTCTAATTATCAGAGATAACGTTGAAGTTAAAACTCATTCGGGAGCAAAACAAATTTTCCACAAAAATTATATATTGACAAATATAATTTCAAAAGAACATGGCATTTTGTATTCAAATTTATTTAGACTAAGAACATCAGGTGATTATGATGATTTTGTAATATTAGAAAAGATTGATATAGAACCATACATCGAACAAGCAGAGAATTTTATTGCAGATATTGAAAAACTTATAAATTCAGAAATATAAAATAAAAATAATATGTCAAAATTAGATTCAAAAATTCCGCACGGAAAATTGCA
>DYOJ01000410.1 GCA_020720705.1 Acetofilamentum sp. | reverse complement strand
CGATTTGAGTCTAATGTCTAACATCTAAATTCTAAAATCTAACGAAGTATTGATAGTAAATTTCAATAAAAACTTTTTCTACTCGACTGTTGTTGTTTTCTTTCATATATGAGTCCGGTCTAAAAAGCCATCAAAAACGAAGAGCTAAAATACAACTACTTGATTACTAATATTTTATGAAATACAATTTAAAAATATAACTATTTGATAATCAATGAATTGCGAATTTCAATATACTTTTACGACCTTTTTAGACCGGACTCATTTATAAATATTATGTCCTTTTTCAAACATAAATTTCGGTAATTGTAAAAACGGCAAGTAACAGAGAGGCGATGCCGTTGGTCGTAAAAAAAGCCAAATTTACTTTACTTAAATCGTCCGGTTTGACTAATAAATGTTGATAAACGATCGCACCCGAGAACAGTCCGGCTCCTATCCAATACCAAAGTCCGAGAAAATTATCGGCAACATTTCCTACGGCAATCATTAAAATTACTGAAATTCCGTGCAATAAAACGGACAACATTAAGGCTCTTCGTTTTCCGAGCAATACGGGAATAGATTTTAGTTGATGTTCGCGGTCAAAATTCTCGTCTTGAAGCGCATAAATGATGTCAAAGCCGGCAGTCCAGAACAATACGATAAATGAAAATAATAGCGGAATAATTGCAAATGTTTCAGCAACAACCAAATAAGCCCCGATTGGTGCAAGTGCTAAGCCCAAACCTAAAATTAAATGGCATAGCCAAGTGATGTGCTTTGTCAAACTGTAGCCCAACACCACCGCCAATGCAACAGGTGAAAGTAAAAAAACAAGCGGATTGATGAGATATGCCGTAAATATAAAAGCTAAAGCATTGAATATTACAAATATCAACACATATTTTGATTTGATTTTTCCTGAAGGAATTTCGCGTTGGGACGTGCGCGGATTAAGGGCATCAATACGACGGTCGCTCCAACGGTTAAAGCCCATGGCGGCATTGCGTGCAAAAATCATTTCTAAAATTATGAATATCAATAATTTCCATCCTTTTTCATAAAAAGAAATTTCTGTTTCGTGTACGGCAAGGAAAAAACCGATAAACGCAAACGGCATTGCAAATATGGTGTGACTGAATTTTACAAGTGAAAGATATTTTTTTATCATTTTAGATTTTTTGCAAAAATAAGAAATTGATTGGAATTTATCCAAAACAAAAAACGTCGGATATTGTAAATATTTGCGGCATAAATGAAATCAATACTTCAACTGATATTTGAATTTTGACATAAAACTTATGAAGCAAATTGTTTATCTACAATAATTTACAAAATATTTTTTGGAGATTTAATATGAATATTTTACAATACGCCGTTGGATTTTAGAATTTAGCCGTTAGATATTAGACTCAAATTGCTTAATTCCAATTAGTTACGATAAATATTCTAATTTAAAAATATTTTATCTAATTTGCAATGAATCAATATCTTACATAAAATATTAGCGGACTTTTGAAACAATTACCGAAAATAAATCCCGAGATTCAAGTTTCTACGTAAACTTGTAAACGCATTAAAAAAACTATTGTCAAAACTATAGTAAAAATTTTTGATTATTTTGTAATATTGCAGAAAAAATTTCATAATTAAATGTCAAAGTTAGGTTTCATCGGGTCAATGTTTTTGTTTTTTTTCGTTTCAAATATGCTTATCGCGCAAGAAACATGGAATCTTTCACGCTGTGTCGACTATGCTTATGAACACAATACGCAATTGAAACAAAGTGCTTTATCAGTTAAAATTCAGGAATATAATTTGGCACAAAGTAAAGCCGCCTTGTTGCCGAGCGTAAATGCAGGTGCGGATTACAACATGAATTTCGGACGTTCGGTGGACCCATATACCTACGAATTTACGACTCAAAATATCCAATCCTCGAATTTGTATTTACAGGCAGGTGTAACTTTGTTCAACGGCGGCAAGAATTTGAATACAATTCGCCGAAATAATTTTAATTTGATGGCAAGTATTCAGGAACAGGCGAAATTTCGTGATGATTTGGCAATGAATATCGCTACAATTTATCTACAAATATTATTCAATACCGAATTGCTAAAAACGGCAGAAGCTCGTTATAATCAAAGTATTGAGCAAGAAAATTTTACTCAAAAATTGGTTACTGCAGGCAAATTGCCTGAAGGTGATTTGCTTAATATGAAAGCTCAAACAGCGAATTCGGAGCTACTCGTCATTAATGCGGATAACCAACTAAGAAACAGCTCGTTGCTATTGCAACAATTAATTGATTATACCGATACAAGCAATTTTCTGATAGAAAAACCCATAATAACTTCAATAGACACAGTTTTGCCTTATACGATTGAAGAAGTGTATCAAACTGCTTTGACAATGCCTGAAATCGTGAGTCAGGAATACCGTTACGAGGCGAGTAAATACGATGTTTCCGTAGCTCGCAGTAATTATTTTCCGCAATTAAGTTTAAGCGCAAGTTATTCTACAGGTTATTCTGATGCACGCAAAAAATATATTCCCGGCGATACGCTTGCCTTACCTGTAGGATACACAGGCACCACTTTTGAGTCTGTTTATATGTTACAGCCAAGTTTCAACGAACAAGCCTATCCTTTTACCGAACAATTTAAAGACAATGCCGGAACGGCAGTCGGTGCAAGATTATCAATACCTATTTTTAACAAGCGAATGTCCGAAATGGCTGTAAAATCGGCAAAAATTCAAATGCTGAATCAAGAACTTAACGTCTATAATTCAAAAACAACCCTTTACAAAACCATTTACGAAGCCTTCGGAAATGCTCAGTCGGCAGCTAAACGCTTTTATGCCGGCGAGCGAGCAATGACGGCAAACAAAACTGCCTATCAATATGCCGAGAAAAAATACCTGCTCGGAATGATGTCTCAATTTGATTTTCAGACAGTTTATAACAATTATCTTAATGCAGAATCGGAGCAAATTCAGGCAAAATACGAATATTTATTTCGCCGTAAAATACTTGATTATTACGCCGGCAAGGGTTTGAATTAGACAGAAAAATGGCTTAAATAGACCATCTGATTTGTCGGTGGTAGTTTAGTCATAAATTGCTGATAATTAATAAATTAACATTATTATTGATATTTACTTACTCTTAATTCTCAATACTATGTTAGT
>DYOJ01000409.1 GCA_020720705.1 Acetofilamentum sp. | reverse complement strand
TTTGACTACTATATGACAATACTTTCGATTGGAAAAAAGAATTTAATTGACATAATATCAAGTATTTACACATTTTCTTACAAACACTTCTTATATTTGTTCCTCATTTATCCAAATAGTCTATTCTTTATTGTTTTGTATCGCTTTGTTTAGATAATCGTTAAATGGTTTTTGAATACGAAACAACTCAACTAATCTGTTTGAGAAATCAGGATGCAACAGGTCACTGTCATTGAATTTTTGTATGACAGTGTAACTTTTGTACTTCAGCAAATCGCTGTTTGGTAGGGTTTTGTCGAAGCCTCTCGGAACGGTTTTAACCGTTTCGCCGTATAACTCCGGAAAATTTTTATGGAACATCGGTGAATTAAGTATAGACACCAATTCGGAAGAATCATACGCAATGTGTTCTCGAACGGTTTTCAAAACAGGAGGCATCGGACAATAAATACCACCGCCGGCGAACGACTCTCCCGGCTCAATGTGCAGATAGTACCCGGCAAAAGGACTTTTTTTCCCGCCTTTGCTTATATACGCTCCAAAATTAGGTTTGTAGGGTTCTTTATTTTTAGAAAATCTGCTGTCCCGATAAATTCTAAAAATTGTTTCCTTAGCAGAAACGATGTCTATTTCTGTATCAAAACTCTTTATTTTTAACAACATCATTTCGACGAAATTTTCGAAAGTTTTAGAGGCTTCCAAAAATACGGCTTTATTGTCAGTAAACCATTCCCGATTATTGTTGTGTTTCAGTTCCGAGAGAAAATTTATTATAACTTGCATACTTATTTCTTTTTATAGAGTGTCTTTAAGAAAACGTTTAAATGTCTGATATTATGTTGGTTATTGTCATTTTTCAATCGAATATCTTGTCATTTAGTAGTCATTCAATAGTCAAAAAGTTGTCAATCATTGTTTTTATTAGTTTCAATCGAATTTCTACTGTATTTCTACAGAATTTCTGTTAACTTTCAAATCAAAATATCTCTATAACATTAAGCCTCTCAATAAATTAAGAGTTTTCTTACAATGACAATATACGAACATAAAGCACAAAGGTAAAAAAAAACGTGTTCCGAAAAAAGAACACGTTCATTTTTTGAGTGCAATATGTTTATTCCGGATTTGAAATCTGAAATTCACAACGACGATTAACAGCGCGTCCTACCGAAGTTTTATTCGTATCAATCGGTTTTGAAAAAGAAAACCCTTCAGCATTAACTCTTGCAGCATCTACACCTTTATCTGTCAGATATTTAATCGCAGCTTTAGCGCGTTTTCCTGACAGATTTAAGTTATAGGCATAAGAGCCGATATTATCCGTATGTCCGTTTATTGCTATACTTGCTTTTGGATTCTCTTGCAAGAAATTGTAAATCAAATCAAGCATTTCAACAGATTCCTTTTTGATTTTATCTTTATCAAAATCAAAATGTATTGTTCCGAACATGGGTATCTCGGTGCGTTTAATGAACGAAGCCGTATCAACTTGTTTGCCTAATTCGTCTATAATCGGAGCTTTAAATTCCGGTATGTATAAATTTACATAAGCATAAAAAGCAGTATCAGGTGCCGGTGGCAATAGTTTTACGGCAAAAATGTCGAAATTACGAACACCTCCTCCGGTAACCGAAGCGAAATAGCCAATGGAATCTGCCATTGAAAAAAAGACATCATCACCCGGTGTATTTATCGGCTGTCCGATATTTGCAGGGTTTGACCAATTTCCTTTTTCGTCTTTTTCGGATTTAAAAATATCGAACCCGCCAATCGAATTATGACCTTGTGAACTGAAATACAATGTTTTGCCATCAGGAGTGATATAAAGCGACTCCTCATCGTAGGGTGTATTCAGAATACTTCCGGCATTAATCGGCTCGCTCCACGTATTTTCACTTGTCAGGGTTGACATCCAAATGTCGTTTCGTCCGAGACTTCCTTCGGGTCGGTCGCTGACAAAATACAGGGTTTTGCTGTCGGCTGTCATGGTCGCAGATGATTCGTGGTGTTTAGTATTGATACCTTTCCCAAATTCTTTCATCGAAGACCATGTGCTGTCGGCTTGATACTCAGAGAAATAAATGTTTCCGTTTTTTTTATTGTTATATACGAAAAGCATTTTTCCGTCCGGCGAAACTCCCGAAGATGCATTGTTGAAGCGTTTGTTAAATGAGACACCTATTTTCTCAGCCTGTGTGAAAGTCGTATCTGTCAGTCTTTTAGCTATATAGATATCTTCTTTCATTGGATAATCCGAATTTTGTTTTCGTAATTTCGGACCAAACTCCGGACGACGAGCGGTGTATATCAACATTTGTCCGTCAGCAGTAATGCAAGGGGCATACTCCGGAAAGGTCGTATTCACAGCATCTCCCAAATTGATAACACGCATAAGTTCCGAATTGTTCGGAACAAATTTTGTAGCATTCTCACACTCCGCAATAAAACGTCGTGTATAAGCAATCTGCTCGGAATGTAATTCCGGGTTCAAATCACCCAAATAGGCTTGGTAGAAATCAAGGGCTTCGGTATAATTTCCGGTAAGTTGTTTCGTGCGTCCGAGGAAAAAAGTTATATCTTCAGATACACCGTTGTCAATCTTAAACGCATTCTCAAAGTACATCATTGCCGAATCGGTTTTTTCCATAAACATGTAGCAAATGCCTGTTTTATACATCAAACCGGCATTGTCAGGCATAGACTTCATGGCTTCGCCGTAGAAGTTCAGGGCTTGTCGAATATTTTTTTGCTCATACGAGTTGTCGCCTCGTTTAATGAGCTTTTTCAAGCGCTTGTCATCACTCGGAGGAGTGCCGCCGTCTGCAAGCGCGTATAACGGCACGGCAAAAAGCAATGCCAGGAATACAATCAGCGGCGTGATTACATTTTTGTTTCTCATAAGGGGAAAATATTGATTTGTAAAAAAAAGTTTACACAAATTGTTGATTTCGAGCAAATATACAAATCTTATTTAAGTTATGCAATTATTTTTTTAATTTATCGCTGCAAAATTCAGATTTCATTTTTTAGTACTACTTTTTAAAAATGTGTCAAATGATTTGCACATATATGTCTATCCGGGATTGTGTAAAAAACTACGAATTCACGAATGATTTTGAATTTTCAGTTTTGTAACACATTATATCTATGAGTCCGGTCTAAAAAGCCTGTTTTATTTTAGCTAAACAATCTATATGCTT
>DYOJ01000408.1 GCA_020720705.1 Acetofilamentum sp. | reverse complement strand
TCAAAGGTGCAGTAATATATTTGATAGCGGATTAGTATAACATATTGAAAGCATAATTTTATACAGATAATTTGACATGAATGTTTTTTAAGAAATTATGTAGAAATTCTGTAGAAATACTATAGAAATCCGATTGAAACTAATAAGAACAATAAATGACTACTTTTGACCATTGATTGACCACTAAATGACAAAACTTTCGATAGAAAAAATGACAATAACCATCATAATATCAAACATTTACACGTTTTCTTACAGACACTGAATATGATGCAAGCGTCCACGCTTGCAATACTATAGCTGATATGATATACTTAAAACGGCAGATTTCTTTACTTTTATTCTTTATTAAATATTTAATAATCAGAAAATTAACACATTTTCAAATTTCCAAATTATCACATTTTCAGTATAGTAGTATTGAATTATACAACATATCTTTATATTTGTTCGGTTCACCGGTTTTGATTAACTTGCACAAATTTTTAAAAGTTCAAATTATTATCAATCAGTATTTTATATCCTATTGTTGATAGCAAAAAGGTATAAATTATATCCTGTTTAAAATATTAATTAGTTCGTTAGTTTTTTTTTAAGATGTTGATATATTTGACATTGACTCACAATAACATACTTAACGTATTGTAATCTAATAATTTGAATCTATTATCCGAGGTCTTAAAAATACACTCTAACAAAGTATTGTTAAAAATTTAATCGTAAATATTAAAATACCGCATTATGACACATCCGAACACACCCGTTGATTACGACATTGTTCAAAAAATTCTAAGTGAAGATACCGTAAAATTTCTTTCTAAAGCTTCAATTCGTGAAATTGTCAGAATTGTAAACAAAATAGAAGCTGCTTCGGGACAAAAATTTATTCGTATGGAAATGGGCGTTCCGGGTATGGATGTTTCCGAAATTGCCAAACAAGGAGAAATTGAAGCACTTAAAAACGGCAAAGCCTCAAAATATGCTCTGTTGGACGGGGTTCCTGAGTTGAAACAAGAAATATCTAAGTTTGTAAAGCTATTTTTAGATATCAATGTCAGCCCGGACGGTTGTATTCCTACGGTAGGCTCGCTGCAAGGCTCAATGCTGCTTTTTATGGTGGCAAACCGCCGCGAAGCCGGCGAAACTCAAACTTTATTTCTCGACCCCGGATTCCCTGTTCATAAATTACAATTACAAGTGCTCGGTCAAACACATATTTCTATTGATGTGTATGATTACAGAGGTGATAAATTACGTGATATTTTAGAAGAAACCGCTAAGAAACAACGTATTGCAAGCATCCTATACTCCAACCCGAATAACCCGACATGGGTAGCATTTACGGAGAACGAACTCAAAATAATCGGCGAGTTTGCGACCAAGCATGATGTAATCGTGCTCGAAGATTTAGCGTATTTCGGTATGGATTTTCGGAAAGATTATTCGCAACCCGGTGTGCCTCCCTACCAACCCACTGTTGCAAAATACACAGACAATTGGGTGATGATGATTTCAGGTTCAAAATCATTCAGTTACGCCGGACAACGTATCGGTCTTATGGTTGTTTCCGATGCTTTGTTCCGGAAAAAATATCCCGGACTGTTACGCTATTACACCAATGATTGTTTTGGTAACTCTTTGGTTTACAATGCTTTATATGCTTTAACTGCCGGAGTTCCGCATACCCCGCAATACGGAATGCTTGCTTTGTTGAAAGCGGTCAATAACGGCGAATATAATTTCCGCGAGCATGTAAAAGTTTATGCCGACCGTGCTAAAGTAATGAAAAAAATATTCCTCGAAAACGGCTTTAAAATCGTGTACGACAACGATGAAGGAGAGCCTTTAAGCGACGGATTTTATTTTACACTTTCGTATCCCGGAATGGAGGGCGAAGAATTATTGAGAACCTTGATGTTTTACGGCATTAGTGCAATCGCCTTAGCTACAACCGGGAGCACCCGTACGGAAGGTTTACGGGCTTGTGTGTCGCAAACAGATGCGTCTCAATTTGACGAATTGGAACGCCGATTAAGGATGTTCAACGTTGACAACCCCATACGTTAGTCGGTATCTGCATGCGGAATCGTCTTGATTATGAGTCCACTCCGAAAAGTATCTATGACAGGATTATGCTGAAATTATTATTTGTAAATTATTTATATCCAATTGATTACTAGAAGTAAATTCGTAATAATTCGTGAATTAGTGGTCAATTTCGACTTTTCGGAGCGGACTTATAGTTTATTTACTAAATACAAAAAAACAATGCTCGCAGTTATTTCTCCCGCAAAAAAAATGGCTCATATTAAGCCTGTTCTTAGTTCGGAATATACACAAAACGAATTTTTAAGTCAGTCTGACTATCTGATTTCTGTATTAAAACAGTTATCGCCTGCTGATATTTCGGGTTTGATGGACATAAGTGCCGATTTAGGGCAATTGAACTACGAACGTTTCCAAACTTGGACATCCGAAATAAATCGGGAGAATGGCTCACCCGCTGTTTATGCCTTTCAAGGTGATGTATATCAAGGACTTGACATCGAATCTCTAAGTCAAGACAGCGTAATATATGCACAATCTCATTTGAGGATATTGTCAGGTTTGTACGGTGTTTTGCGTCCTTTGGATTTGATATTGCCCTACAGACTCGAAATGGGCACAAAGTTAACAACCGAATTCGGTAAAAATCTCTATGAGTTTTGGGGCAATCGTATCACTCAAAATCTGAATCAAGTTCTTGAAATTCAGAAAGATAATATTCTCATAAATTTAGCATCCGAAGAGTATTTCAAATCGGTAAATATACAAAATCTGAAAGCAGATATAGTTACGCCGGTGTTTAAGGATTTCAAAGACGGAACTTACAAAATAATTTCATTTTATGCCAAAAAAGCGCGAGGTCTGATGGTGCGCTATATCTTGGAACAAAAACCAGAAAACCCGGAAGACCTTGTCGGGTTTTGTTCAGATGGTTATAGTTTTAATGCAAATTTAAGCAAAGCCAAACTACTTGTTTTTACGAGAAATTAAAATTTACATCCCTTTTATTACCCGGTCTTTGTAGGAACGCTCATAACACATTGAAAGTCTTAATCTTATAGAGATATTTCGTCTTTAATGTTAAAAAGTAAAGTAGAAATTCAATTGAAACAAAAAACAACAATGAATGACTACTTTTTGACCATTGAATGACTACTAAATGACAAAACATTC
>DYOJ01000407.1 GCA_020720705.1 Acetofilamentum sp. | reverse complement strand
ACTATTCTAAGCACAAACTTTGCCGAAATCTTTAACTTCGTAAAGTCGAATTAGTATATAACTTTTATCCTTCGGCTTCGTTATCGTAAAACTCGCCTCCTGAATGGGTTGTTCCGCCTGTAGTACCGTCAACAGGAGTTACGCCATCGCTTTGATAAATTTGTGTATTTGCTTCGGTAATGTACTTGGTTTTAGATTTATCAACACTTGTAATGTGGTGCATAACTTTTGAACCGAAATAAAATGCAATCATCATTTGAAAGGCAATCATAAACTCGTGTATTTCTTCTTCCAACCCTATGATTCTTACATTTGTAAGTTCAATGATAACGACTACAAATAAGAGTGTGAGTGTCAAAATACCACGAAACACGCCTCGCGGCATGTCAAAAGTTTCGCCGAAAAATGGATTAGGATTCTCCGGAGTCCAATTTCCGAAGGTGTATTTTTTAAGTAACATAATAAAAAATACAAGCACCAGCACCATCCATAACGCAATCGGCATATACACACTCAGCCAATAGGTGTTGGAATTATCTACGAGAAATTTTACGGTATCCATGTAATTGTTCATACGCGTTTGATTATTTTTGAGGGGTTTATATTTACAATGGTACAAGTATCCCCAAACCGAAAGCTACAGGGATTGCTATCATTGCGATTCTTGATAATAATTTTTGTTTTTTGCATTTTTTTGAAAATTCCGTAACATCATTTTCACAATCAGTTAATTGCGTACGGTAGAAGTCGCGATCTTTTGTGAGGGTTTCGACCAATTTATCTTGTTCGGAACTTTTTTGCTTGTAGAGTTCGATTTGATTTTTATATTCAACAATTTGCTCTTCGCTCAGCTTATATTTTTTTGCAAAAATAAGTGCATTTTTATATTGACTGTTTTTCAATATCCAAAATGTATCTTGCTCGGCTGCAATTTTAAGAACCTTTTTGCCGGATTTATGTATAATCGTGTCTCCTTTCACAACATAATGCGGAAAGACCACTTGGGCTTCGGCAAAATTGTGAATCAACAAAAACAAGACAAGCGTAACAAAACTCTTAAGCACCAAATAAGTCAATTCCTTCATTTTGTAGTTCTTTGAGATTCATTCCGTTTACTTCCTTTTCTACGGATTGTTTCTTTTTTTCTATATCCTGAACTTTCTTCTCGGAGTGTTGAATTTGTTTGTTCAACTCCTGAATTCGATTTTCTCGTGCTTTAATTTCGGCATCGTAAGCGACTCGATGTTGCTTTTCGGTGCTTTGTCTGGCTTGCTGTTTCTGCATAAGCTCTTCGGTACGTTTATCTTTGATTAGCCAGCTTTTGAGCAAGGCATAGGGTCCGGCAAGGGCAGCAAATATCATCGTCAAGCCTGACCATTCAAAATTCAACATACCATTTTCGTGCAATACACCGATAACTATCAGTGCGAGCACAATAACACCTATGGTTATAAGCCAACGTCTGTTCATGTTCTGCTACGTATTGGTATTATCGGTTTCAACATATTTTCCGAGTACCCAACCTTCGACCTCTACGGCTATTTTCATCCAGTCTCCAGAAGAATCCAACACTCGAACTTTTTGTCCTTTTGCAAGAGCTTTTGCTACTTTGTCTCCGTTTTCAGACGGGGTTTCACGAATATTGAGTTTCGTGGCAGCTATACGACCAAATTCGGGCAATTGTTCTTCTGTTTCTTCCGAACGGTCTCCGAGCAACAAGTTAGTTCGTAGTCTGTCTAAAGGGAAAGCCGGACCCGGGTCGGTTTTTCGGCGCGGAGCGATTTCTTCGTGTCCGAGAATATGTTTAATATCATACACCTCAATTAATAAACGACATAATTCCGATACAGCTTGAATCTGGTCTTCGGTATAAATATGCCAAAATTTGGGCACTGTTTGATTTCGATGTATAGCTTCAATGACATCGGACGGGTTGTATGCCGCGCCAAACCACGAGCGATAAAGGTTTCCGCTTTTGGTAAGAGGACCGGAGTTCACAATTTCAATACCGATTGAATATTTGTTGTATCCTATCCTGCCGCCGTAAGAGCTTTGACCGGCGTGCCAAGAGATTTCGTCGAACGGAACAAGTTGAGTAATCTGTCCGTCTCTATCCACAATCACATGTGCCGAAGCCTTTACTTTCGGATTTATAAGTGTGTTGAGCGAAGGCTGATAAGGTCCGGCGGTATAATGAATTATAACGGTATCTAAATTTCCTTTTTCAAATTTGCCGCTTTTTTTGGTTGTCCAAACCGGTTTTCGAACATTATCACCTTGCAAGATATTGTCTTTAATTTCCATGATACGGGGTATTTCGTAATAATGTGCTAAATTAGTGTATTTTCCGAAAACAAAAAAAAAAAGTAAAAAAAAGTGATATTTAAGTATAATTTCTTAAAGCAATCCGTTTTCAATTTTTGCAACAATTTCTTCAATCCAAGCGTCTTCACCCTCGGAATCGAAGTCATATTTTAAATCGGTGCTGAAAATTTTGGCAACTGATTGCCAAAGCATTGCACTTATATTGCCTTTAAAGTGTTGAATAAGCTCGTAGGAGGTGTGTCCGGTTTCGCGGTCAATAAGTTTTATCAAAATTCTGCCTTCGGAGAAAGTCATGTTTCTAATATCATCCTCAAAATTTTCTTTAAGCTCGTCTTCTTTTTTATCAAGATATTTTTTCTTTTGACGCTTGTCATCAATAGTCATCAGTACAAGTTCTGTTTCATTAAAAACTTTTTTAACCTCCATGGCGTAGGGATACATTTTTTTAACTTTGCGCACGAGTTTGTTATATTTTTGTTGCTGTTTTTTGCTTGCAAATTTTCGAGGCGGGAAAATCATAATCGGCTTCACCTTTATATATAGATTCGTATCGCCGTCTTCGACCGTTGCCATGAGAATTTTTCCTTTCAGCACATCTCTGTTATCAAGATATTCCTGAACGGTAACTGTTTGATAATTTTGTGCGATAATGTGTTGAACGATAATTACTAAAACTATCGTAAATATTATTTTTGAGAAGTTTGACATAGTTTTCATATTTTTGCAAAATTACGTATAGATTTTTAACGAAAATACAATGTACGAAATTATTTTAATTCTAACTCATAATTCTTGATAAATGTCGGAGTTTCAGTTTAAAAAATTCAAAGTTCAACAAAATAATGCTGCTGCAAAAGTCGGGACAGACGGTGTTTTGCTCGGAGCTTGGGCAAATT
>DYOJ01000406.1 GCA_020720705.1 Acetofilamentum sp. | reverse complement strand
GGCAAATTTGACAAATACGGCAATTGTAAATCAGGTCGTTATTGAAACCAACAACCCTGAAATAAGTGGTAGCGAAGTAACAAGCAATACTGACGGAACTATCAGTATATCAGAGAGCTACATTGATATTGAATACGTTTTGTATGTAACCGGACAAACCGAAAACAGCGTAACTACTGCAAACGGCACAGGCTTGGCTTTGAACTTAATTATTGAATCGAACTATTTGATAAATGAAGACAACCTCTTTGATTTGTACGCAACTAAAGATTTTTGTAAAGTATTTCTTGCAACAGATACAATTCGAGTTATTTCAAACTTATTTGTGCCAACAGGGTTTTCGCCAAATGGGAATGGTTTGAATGACACCTACAAAATAGGCGGAATTGAAAATTATCCTAATAATTCAGTGCAGATCTACAACCGTTGGGGAAATTTAATCTATCAAGCGAACAATTATGATAATGAAAATGTTGTTTGGGACGGACACTCATCGTTCGGAGTAGAACTCGGGAGTGGTATTCTTCCGGAAGGCACCTACTTCTTTATCATTGATTTAGGAGACGGGACTAAAGCCATTCGAGGAACTGTGTATTTGAAACTCTAATTAATTTTATTGAACAAATAAAATAAGCCGTATCAGTTTAATCATGTATGTATTTAATATTATGTTGATTATAGATAAATTTTAATCGAATGTTTGGTCATATAGTAGTCATATTATGGTCAAAAAGTAGTCATTCTCGTTTTTTAATAATTCCAATTAAATTCCAACAGAATTTCTAAATAATTCGATTCTAAATTTCTTTATATCATAAATTATTTCAATGCGTTATGAGTTTTCATACAATGACTAATCTTTCAATTTGCAAAATTTTAGGAAAAAATTGTAAATTAAATTGCAAAGCTCAAAATTTACTGTATTTTTGTATCATTATTTAGAATCATTCAAAATAACATTTTTTATTAAAATCATGGAAAAAAATAGCGTTCAAGTAACATTCAAGGGGGGTGCCGTAACTTTGCTGGGCAAATCAGTAAAAGTTGGAGATAAAGCACCGGATTTTACAGTAGTTTCAAACGGCTTAGCACCAATTAAATTGTCGGATTACAAAGGAAAGACAGTTGTGCTTTCGGTGTTTCCTTCATTGGACACACCCGTTTGTGCAACTCAAAATCGCACATTCAATAAAGAAGCGGCGAGCTTGTCTGACAATATCGTAATTCTGGGGATTTCAGTAGATTTACCATTTGCCCAAGCACGTTTTTGCGGAGCCGAGGGGATAGACAAAGTGGTTACGGCATCTGATTATCAAGCACACGACTTTGCCGCTAAATACGGATTCTTGATTGACGGATTGCGATTATTGGCACGCGGAACCGTTGTCGTGGACAAAGATGGCATTATCCGACATGTGGAATACGTATCGGAAGTTACTGCCGAACCGGATTATGCTTCTGCACTTGCTGTTGCTAAACAATACGCTTAGTAATTATACAGATAAGGTTTACTGTTGAGTGAACATATTTCCTCAAATATTTGACTGTAAGTAATTTAGCAGATTTTGTCAGTTCCGTAAATTACCTTTAAAAGTATAATAAGTTTAATAAGAAAATCCTCCGAATATAAGATTCGGAGGATTTTTTTATTTATTCCGGATTAAGAAAGGTATTATTTGCAGAATTTATTACTTTTGTAAACGTTTGCAGGTGTAAATCGCCGGATATTCAATTACGACTCTGTTTATGTTTTAAAGACAAGAGTAAATTGTTTCAAATACCTGATAATAAAGCACTTGTATTATAAAAATTCATCCTTATGAAGATAAATCTATTAGAAGCCGTTCGCATATCAGATTACCTGAAGAACGGCGGAGTTTTGAGTAACGGGAAAGTTTACAGTATAATGTTTTTACACAAGGACGGATTTTTTACCGGATTCTATGAAGACAAACGCGAAAAAGAAGAATATGTGAAACCGATGAACCTCGCTGAGTTTCTGATAGAAATACAACGCTACGAACATTCCGAATTTATTCAACTTGATAAAAAAATATAACCATGTTTGACCCCAGTGACCTCCGACAACTCAAAAGCAAAGGTATCAGCCCTGAAAAAGCAAAAGCACAACTGCAAAATTTTGAAACAGGATTTGCTTATGCCGATTTAACTGCTCCCGCAACTGTGGGCAATGGAATTGTACGTATTGAAAATGAAGACATTAAACAGTACGAAAACAGATACGATGCCAATACAGAGGATGAAAAAATCGTTAAATTTGTGCCGGCATCCGGAGCGGCAAGTCGAATGTTTCAAGCATTATTTGAGTTTATGAATTTAGCTGAGCCAACATCTGATTTGGCTAATTATCCGGTCGTTCAAACATTTTTTAAAAAGCCGGAACAATTTGCATTTTACGATGATTTACGCCAAGCCTATCAATCAAAATTCGGAGTGTTTAACGCTTCGGATTATGTAAATATTTTAAAAATATTGCTCACAGAATCCGGTTTAAACTACGGAAATTCACCGAAAGGTTTATTAAAATTTCATGCCTACAAAGGACACAATCGAACAGGCGCCGAAGAACATATTACGGAAGCTGCACTTTACGGTTCAGCTCAAGGTTCTGCTAATGTGCATTTTACAGTATCACAGGAACATCACGAAGCCTTTGAGTTGCATATCGAAGCTGTGAAAAACGTTTATGAGCGTGCGTTCGGTATCAATATTGAAGTTGAATTTTCAGAACAAAAACCATCAACCGATACCATAGCCGCAGACGAACACAATCTTCCGTTTCGGAACAACGACGGCTCAATGCTCTTCCGCCCCGGCGGACACGGTGCGCTTATCGAAAACCTCAATGACATAGATGCCGATGTGATTTTTATCAAAAATATTGACAATATCGTGCCCGACCGATTGAAAGATACGACTGTAAGTTACAAGAAAATTATCGGCGGAATTTTAGTTGAATTGCGCGACAAAATATTCACTTACATCAGGCTACTTCAATCTAAACCCGATGAATTGTTGTTGAACGAAATCGTGAAATTTTTCTCGGAAAGCTTATTTTACCAGCCCGAAAAGCACTATAATTCAATGAGTTTTACTGAAAAAGTAAATTATTTACTTACAAAACTCAATCGTCCGTTGCGTGTATGCGGTATGGTAAAAAACGAAGGCGAACCCGGCGGCGGTCCGTTTTTTGTGCGAAATTCTA
>DYOJ01000405.1 GCA_020720705.1 Acetofilamentum sp. | reverse complement strand
GGATAAATGATAAAATATTTTAATGGAAAAATTAGAAATTGAAATAAAAGACGGACAAATTTATGTTCCGCTAAAAGATAAGTGGCTTTCGGCTAAACCCGAAGAAATTGTAAGACAAAAATATGTTGCACGGCTCGTAAATCATTACGGATATGATTTAAAACAAATGGCACAAGAAGTAAAAGTCAGCAATTCGGACAGGGGACAAGGTCGGGCGTATGCCGATATTGTTGTTTGGAAAACCGAAAAAGAACGTTTAGAAAACAAAAGTGCTTTTATTGTTGTTGAGTGCAAAGCCGAAAACATTACAATTCGTGAAAAAGATTATTTTCAGGGTTTTAATTATGCAAGTTGGGCGGGAGCTTCGTTTTTTGTAACTACAAACGAAAAAGAAACCAAATACTTTAACGTGGACAAAGAATATTTGCCCAAAGATTTAGTTCCAATTAAAGAAATTCCGCTTGCGAAAGACATAAACAATCAATCGAAAATCAAAAAACTTTTAACCGAAACAAAAGTTTTTGAGCGTGATGAATTTGCTAAACTTCTTTTTGCTTGTCATAATATTATCCGAAACAACGATAAATTAGACCCTGCGGTTGCATTTGACGAAATAAGCAAAATTTTGTTTATGAAAATTCGCTATGAACGTAACCCCGATGAAGAAGCAATATTTTCAAAACAAAAATTTTTGAAAGACCAAGCCAACTACGAAAAAAATGTAAAACCCTATTTAAAAGGCGATGACAAAGAAACGCCTTATATTCAAATTCTTTTCCGACACACAAAAGAAGAATTTAAAAACGATGACCTTTTTGACGATAACGAAACCATTAAAATACGACAAAACAGTTTTGAAGCAATTGTAGAAAAACTAGAAAAATATAATCTTTCCGATACTTCCGATGATGTAAAAGGGATTGCTTTTGAAGAATTTCTGGGTACAACTTTCAGGCACAAATTAGGTCAATTTTTTACCCCGAGAACAATCGTAGATTTTATGGTCGAAATTCTTGAACCTCAAGAAAACGAAATAATTTGCGACCCTTGCGCAGGCAGCGGTGGTTTTCTAATCAAAACGTTTGAATATATCCGCGAGAAAATCGAAAAAGATATACAAAACGCAAAAGACAAAATAAAAGCAGAATATATTAACGACGATTTTGACAAAGCAACAGACGAAGAAAAAGAACAAATTACAAACACCGTAAATAAACTGTTTGCACAACTCAACGAAGAACTGAAACCGACAAACATCGAAAGCAGAATTTACAATTTGTCCTATCGCAGCATATACGGAACAGATGCAAACCCACGAATGGCACGAACCGCCAAAATGAATATGATTATGCACGGAGACGGACACGGCGGAGTGCATCACAACGACGGACTTTTGAATATCAACGGCATTTTTGAAAACCGTTTTGATGTTATTCTTACAAATCCGCCTTTTGGCAGTAGAGTCGAAAAATCGTTAACAATTACCGAAAACGACCGATACACCGATACCGAAAAAATTAAAAACTATACCGAGCGTTACGGCGAAGAATATACAAATGCGCTAAAACAAGTAAACGATAACATTAACAAACCGATACTCGATTTATACGATTTAGGCACAACAACCGGACTAACCGAAGTGCTGTTTATGGAACGTTGTTTACGGTTATTGAAACCCGGCGGACGTATGGCAATCGTTTTGCCCGAAGGCGTTTTAAACAATTCGGGCGGAATGCAAACCGTAAGAGAATATTTTGAAAGTAGAGCCAAAATAATTTTAATAACTTCTATTCCTTCCGATGTGTTTATTGCTTCGGGCGCAACCGTGAAACCGAGTTTGTTGTTTCTGAAAAAATTTACAGAACAAGAAACCCAACTTTACAAACAAATTACAGAACAAGCCACAACCGATACCAACGAAAAATACCAACCCGAAATAGACCAAGCACAAGCCGAATATGATATGCTTGAAAATGAATTGAAAACAACACAAGACAAAATTAAAGAACTCAAAAAAGAACTCAAAAACAAAGACGCTGTTAAAGAAGAAATTAAAAAACAAATAGAAGAACAGAGCAGTTTGGAAATTTCGCAAAAAATTGAAGTGCGCGAAGGCAAAATAATATTAACCACAAATCTCAAAGAAATAGAAATACAAAAAGCCATAGAAATAAAAGCACTTGTAAAAGAACGTTTCGATTACGAAATACCCATTGCCGAAGTTGAATTTTCAGGTATCGACAGCAAGGGTGCAAAATGCGAAAACCAATTAAAACCGCTTGCCGAAGAATTTACTGAATATCGTAAACAAAACAAACTTTGGAAAACTATTAACAATACGGTAAGTTACGATGTAAAAGACAACAATTTTTTCAGAATTTCGTTTGCAGGCGAACCTCAAACATTTTACGGCAAAAAGTAAATCAATTTTAATATGGGAAAACATTTAAAAATAATTTCGCAGGCTTACTTGCAAGAATATTCCGAAAAAGTAAATTTGGATTGGCTCGATGTGTTCAATAAACTGAAAATTAAAACCGAATTTACGCTCGCAGATTTTGAATATTACATTATCGCATCATCGCTTTATTCATCTAAAATTGAAGGAAACACGCTCGATGTAAACAGTTTTTTCAGAAACCGCAACAAAAAAAGTTCGGTAAAAAACAAAGAAGTTACCGAAATTGAAACCCTGATGCAAGCCTATAAATTTGCATCGGAAAACAAACTCAACCGAACCAATTTTTTAAAAACTCATAAAATACTATCCGAAACACTATTACCGGCAAAAGAACGCGGCATTTTGCGAAAAGAACAAGTAGGCATAAGAGACAGCAAAACCATGCGACCTGTTTACTTGGCAGTAGAACCACAATTTTTGAAAGAAGAATTTGCAAAACTTTTCGATGATATTGATACACTCTTGAAACGAGAATTAAGCCACAAAGAAACTTTCTATTTTGCTTCGATGATACACCTGCAAACTGCACTTATTCACCCTTTTAGCGATGGCAACGGACGTGCCGCACGACTGATAGAAAAATGGTTTTTGGTAACAAAACTCGGCTTGTCGGCTTGGTCGGTAAATTCCGAAAAATATTATTGGGACAAGCGCCCCGCCTACTACCAAAACATTGCAATAGGTTACAATTATTACGCTCTGCATTGGGAACGCTGCATACCCTTTTTGCTGATGCTGCCACAATCAATTGAGTTATAAGAAATGGAAAC
>DYOJ01000404.1 GCA_020720705.1 Acetofilamentum sp. | reverse complement strand
GATTTGAGTCTAATGTCTAACATCTAAATTCTAAAATCTAACGAAGTATTGATATCGAAATATCTCTATAACATAAAGCATTTCAATAAATTAAGAGTTTTCTTACAATGACTAAATACTTTACAATCAATAATTTGAGACAGTCAAAACGCTCAACTTTAAACATGAACGGTAAACAATTTTTAGGAATTTAATCTGAAATTTCAGTTTCAGTGCTGTCCGGTTTTCGATTTTCGGGAAGTTTCAACAATTTGGGTTTCGCGACTTGTTCGGCTAACAAAGCGATGTTGATAATGTCTTCGATTGTTTCGGCATAATGAAACGTAAGACCTTCTGTATAAACCGGTTTGATGTCTAAAATATCTTTTTTATTATCTTTGCATAAAATAATATCTGTGATACCGGCTCTTTTGGCGGCAAGAATTTTCTCTTTGATTCCACCGACCGGCAACACTCTGCCTCTCAGACTGATTTCCCCTGTCATTGCTAAATTGGCTCTGACTTTTCGCTGTGTATATGCTGATAACATGGAAGTTACCATTGTAATTCCTGCCGATGGTCCGTCTTTTGGTGTTGCACCTTCGGGCACGTGCAGATGTATGCCGTAGTGGTTGAAAATACGTTCGTCTATTCCAAATTTTTCAGCATTGGATTTTATAAATTCCAGAGCAATTGTTGCGGATTCTTTCATTACATTGCCCAGATTTCCGGTAAGGGTCAATTTTCCGCCGCCGCTGTTCACTGCGGATTCGACATATAAAATGGTTCCCCCGACTGAGGTCCACGCTAAGCCGACTGCTACGCCTGCGAATTCATTTCCTTCGTAGCTTTCTCGTTGGAAATCAGGTGTTCCCAGAAGAGGTAGAATATGCTCACGCTCCAATTTTTTTTGATACGGCTCTTTCATTGCAATAAATCGTGCCGTTTTTCTGACTGCTTCGGCAATTTTTTTGTCCAAAGCTCGTACGCCGGATTCCCTTGTGTAACTTGAAATAATGGTTTCTACGGCGGATTTTTCAAATGTCAGTTGATTTTTTTTAATTCCATGGTCAGCTAATTGTTTGGGAATAAGGTGATTAATAGCAATATTTACTTTCTCCTCAACCACATATCCGCTTACATCTATCAGCTCCATTCGGTCGCGCAACGCCGGCTTAATGGTCGAAAGTGAGTTTGCGGTGGCTATAAATAATATTTTTGACAAGTCGTATTCAACTTCTAAATAATTGTCGTAGAAGGTATTATTCTGTTCAGGGTCGAGCACTTCGAGCAAAGCTGACGAAGGGTCTCCTCTGAAATCGTTGCCGATTTTATCTATTTCATCCAAAATAAACACAGGGTTTGAAGTCTGCATTTTTTTCAAACTTTGGATGATTCTTCCCGGCATTGCGCCGATGTATGTTCGGCGATGTCCTCTGATTTCCGCTTCATCGTGTAAGCCGCCGAGTGACATTCTGGCATATTTACGGTTTAATGCGCGTGCAATGGAGCGTCCGAGTGAGGTTTTTCCTACGCCGGGCGGTCCGTAAAGGCACAAAATCGGAGCTTTCAAATCTCCTTTCAATTTCAATACGGCGAGATGTTCTAAAATTCGGTCTTTGACTTTTTCTAAACCAAAATGGTCTTCGTCCAATATTTTTTTTGCTCTTGCGAGGTCGAAATTATCTTTGCTGAATTTGCCCCATGGTAACTCTGTAAGTGTCTGTAAATAATTTGTTTGCATGCCGTAATCGGGCGACATGGGGTTCATTTGCTTGAGACGTTTTATTTGTTTTTCAAAAGTATTTTGTGCTTCTTTACTCCAAGTGATATTTTTTGCTTTAGCCTCAAGTTCGTCAATTTCAGCGCGTGAGGTGTCCAAGCCAAGTTCTTCCTGAATGGCTTTCATTTGTTGATTCAGGTAATATTCTCTTTGCTGATGGTCTATTTCTGTTTTTACTTTGTTCTGAATATTATCTTTGAGTTCCAATCGTCTAAGTTCTTTGCTTAACAACATTTGCAAAGCTTCGGCACGTTCTTTTAAATTATTGATTTCCAATACTTTCTGCTTAGCCTCTGAACCTGCATCCAAATTATTTGCAATGAAACTGAACAGGAAATCAGGTTCGTCAATATTTTTTACCGCAAAACTTGCTTCTTTCGGTATTTGCTCCGATAGCTGTATCATTTTATCGGCAAGTTCTCGTAATGAGGCAATTAAGGCGTCAAACTCTTCGGTTTCTTCAGGCGTAGGCGGTACATCGGGTAACAGGTTGTATAAAACCTTCATTTGCGGCGTTTTTGCAATCTCTTCGAGCATCACGAATCGTCGAATTCCGCGTATGATGGCTGTTTTAGAACCGTCCGGCATTTCAAATATTTTTAACACACGAGCGGCAGTTCCTATTTTGTAAAGTTCTTCAAATTTAGGATTTTCATTACTTGTATCTATCTGAGTAACAACACCTATGAGTTTATCAGTCTTTTCGGATGCACTTACGAGTTTGACCGATTTTTTTCTTCCCACTGATATTGGAATCACCATTCCGGGAAACAAAACCGTGTTTCGCAGAGGTAAAATTTGGAGAGAATCGGGAAGTTTTTCTTGGTCGTCAAGATTTATTTTTTCAAATAAAGGAAACGAATCACCGTTTTGTTTATTGATAGACATTACAATTTTCTTTTCGGGAATACTCATGCTGTTTGTTTTGCAGAATTTTAAGTGCAACAGTTGTGCCGGATAAATTAGCGGAAATTTTGTCAGGTTATTCGTTTTTTTGAGCTTCAATTTTTTCAAATTCACCTTCAAACGGAATTTTACCGATGGCTTTTCTGAATTTGTAGATTGTAAAATCCAAATTTGAAACAAATCCTTTACGTCCGTTGATTTCGTAGCCGTTTACTTCGTTAATTTTCACGGGCACATTGTTGTAGATGCTGTCGTTTTTTTGGTCAATATAAATTTCTTCGGTTCGCAAAATCGTGCTGTCTGCGTTGGTGATAATGACATTTCCGGTGGCTTTTCCAAGTTCGTTTGTTTCAAAAAAAATGGCGTATTCTGCGGTCAAACTTGTTTTAACTTTTTTATTGTCGTCAAAAAATAGGAGTTCGATGCCGTTCGGAAATTCGTAATACGGCGTAGCGCCCATAAATTTTTGAACCACCGGCGCCGATAATCGAGCAGACAGCTTTGCATTTGTGGAATAATCGGTGCGAAAATTTGTTGCATACAAATCCGGACCGTTGTGTTCTTCCGA
>DYOJ01000403.1 GCA_020720705.1 Acetofilamentum sp. | reverse complement strand
AACAATGACAACAATGACAACCAATTATGACCAATGACCACCAATGACCACCAATGACCACTAATCACAATAATGACAACCAATGACAACAATGCCAACATACTCTTAAAAAAAACCATTGATGTATTTCTAATTTTCCTTATTTTTGTCGAAAAAAAGAAATGAAATGAATTTTCATGTGTTTAGAAAAGTCTTTCTTGAGTTTGCATGCTTCACTTCACATCAGGTGTATGCCTGGCATCCGGATTTCGATAAAAACAATCTCAGCCGTTGGGTAAAAAATGGCATGTTAATTAAGTTGAGGAATGGTTTTTACAGTTTTCCGGAATACCTTAACCAGGCTGGTATTTCACTTTATTTGGCAAACAGTATCTATCGCCCCTCCTATATCAGCTTACATTCGGCACTTTCATTTTATGGTTTTATTCCCGAAGCTGTCATCCGGATTACAAGTGTTTCATCCTTAAAAACAGCTCACTTTGAGAATCCTTTTGGCGGCTTTTCCTATCAAACTGTAAAGCCAGTTCATTTGTTTGGATACGACCAAAAACCATATTTAAATGGGCTTACATTAAACATTGCACTACCTGAAAAAGCAATGCTTGATTTGCTATACCTTTATCCTTTCTACGACTCAGTTAAGGAATTGCAGGCACTGCGTTTTGACGAGGAGCTGATGCAGGAAATGATTAACATTAACACATTAAAAACTTTCATGAGCAACTTTAGGAGTAAAGCACTCGACAGTAGAGTTCAATTATTAATCGAAACGTACAGTTTATGATTCAACCAGGTCAAATCAGGAATTACTTTCCACCGCAACTTCGTGACAATCCGGCTTTTCAAAAATATTTCCTGAAAGAGTATATCCAATTGCTGATACTCGATCATCTTACTACCACACACTGGATTAGGAAGTTGTCATTTATTGGTGGTACAAATCTTCGGTTGGTCAAGGGTATTGATAGATTTTCGGAGGATATTGATTTTGATTGCAAAGATTTTACTGAAGATGAGTTTTTTGAAATGACAAACAGCATTTTACACTATCTGAGCCGATATGGATTTCAGGTGGAAACACGTGAAAAATTCAGCGACAAACTTTCTGCTTACCGCAGAAACATTTATTTCCCTGGTTTTTTGTATGAATTGGGATTATCAGGTCACAAGGACGAACGGTTTTTGATAAAAGTAGAAAGCCAGGATCAACAGATACACTATAAACCGAAAATGGCTAATATCAGAGGATGTGGATTCTTTTTTTCTTTCCCTGTTCCTGACGATCAGGTGCTGTGCTCCATGAAAATTGCAGCGCTCTTGTCGCGTTCAAAAGGTAGAGATTTTTATGATGTCATGTTCTTATTGGGTCAAACCACTGCAGATTATACATTTCTTTCGGACAAGTGCGGTATCAGCAATCTTTCCGAATTAAAATTAGCATTTGCCAGCTTACTTACAAGGGTTGACCTTTCGCAAAAAGTCAGGGATTTTGAACATCTTGTTTTTGATAAAAGAAATAGTACCCGGATATTATTATTTAGCGAATTTGTAGCTGGCTTGTAACTGTTCGGTTTGTCAGTTTTTTTGGTGATAAAAAATGATAGTGCGATTTAAATAACAATGCAGACGGTCACCGTCCCGGCAGTGTATGCATTTTTTCCAATAATGAGACCAGTCTAAAAACCCTCAAAAACATATCTCATGGAGGGTTGGATGTTTAAAATTTTTTTGGTTATTGCCGGAATAATTTCCAGAATTTTGGTTATTGAAAAAATTTGAGTCATTTTTGTCATTATTTTACTCAAAAAATAGTTAATTGCCAATGAAATATCATTAAATGGTTCAATATCAATAACATGTCTGTAAATCCTTCCAAAGTTGATTGCGATTCCTACACAAAATGCAAAAATACTTGTTTTAAAAAGTCCCCTGACTTTTATTTTGCCTCCGTTTGTACGGGCTTTGTATTCCTTCATGGTAGCCTCAACGTTAGGCCTTAATTTTTGATGTTCTTTGGAGATGTTCAGAATGTTGCGGTTGCGTTTGTTTTGCAGGTAATCTTCGTGGGTAAAATAGTACCTCCCTTTGCTTTTGAAAATCCGACATTTTTCTTTTAATGGACATTGTTTGCAGATGTTTACATCGAACCTGACTTTATGGCGTTTTTTTGTTGGCGCTGATTCGACGGTTTGTTGAGGGCATTTCACTGTAAATTTATCTTGCGATTCGTCGGTTTGCTCAATGATTTTTTCTACTTCACTTTCGCGCCCACGGACGGCTGTGGTGATCTGTGTAACCTTTAATTCTTCTAATTTCCTGTCGTTTTCTTCGCTGCCGTAGCCGCCGTCGGTGTGTAACTGGTTTAATCCAGGGGTCTTCTTTTTTATGACATCAATGCGGTTATTTAAAATTACGCTATCGTCAACATTGTTGGGGTTTACAGCAATGTCGGTAAGCAATTGAACCGAGTTTTCGGGGTTTGCCGTTTCGGTGCCGTTTATGGTGTATCCTTTGCTTTGTTGTTCTTTCTTTTTGCGATAAGTAGCTTCCTGGTCGTCGGGCGATTGCATCATGCTGCTGTTTAATTCTTCGGCCGGCTTTGGGATTAATTGCTGATTTACAACAATGAAATGTTCTTTGTATGCCCGCTCAAAATTGACATATTCTTTCTTTTGCTGATAATTCTTTTTGTCGCTTATTTGGGAATATATGGTGTGATAGACTTTACCCAATTTCTCGAGTTCATGGGGAAATTCGCCGGGTTTTAATGCGTAAAGGTATTTCTCAGACCCCTTTTTCTGATAGGCCTGAATATCTTCCCCAATTTGTGATTTGTCGGTTATGTCCAATATCTTTTCTAATCGTATCAAAATTTCTATCAACAATTGTATCCTGGAATATTTCCTGATATTGGACGAAATCAGTGTGGAATCTGTTCTTTGAATGTCTGTCTTTAGCTTCAACTGTTTTATTTGTTCCGCGGTTAAATTGTCGAAAACCAGCTCTATTAAATTGATACCGGTTTGCAGTTCGTGTTCTAAAATCCTGTTTTGAAAATTAAAAAGCGTTGCTCTCGAAAATGGCACTTCATCAATCAATTCAAGGCCTAAGGCTGTTTTATAACGCATGTCGAACATCATGCTTTCCATCAACTCATCATAGCTTATTCCTCTGAGTTCTTTTAAAATCAATGCTGAAACCAAAATATTTACTGCAACATTCGGGCGGCTTGCTAT
>DYOJ01000402.1 GCA_020720705.1 Acetofilamentum sp. | reverse complement strand
AAAGAGACCTTTATTTCTTTTATCCTTATTTTGTTAATTTTATGTTTTTTTAACATTTTGATAATGAGAAATCTATAAAAATCCAATTTTTAATCGTCAAATAGTATATATGGTATTGGGGATTTGCCGTAAATTGCGTCAAATAAATAAATTATTTCAGTTTATTTTTTATTAAGTTTAAGTCATATTTAAAAAAAATCAAAAGATGAAAAAAAGTATTTTGTTAGTAATGGTTGTCGCTATGACAGCAGTGTTTAGCTTAAAATCTTTCAGCCAAACTTCATTTAAAATTTCAAACGAGTCCGGATATCAATTGTTTGGGCTTATGGTAAGCCAAGACGGAGGTGAGGATTGGACAGGCGACTTGCTTACAACAAGCGAGTTTCCGAGTGGTACTTTTACGAATGTAACAATTCCTGAAGGATACACTTGTCAAATCTACATCAAAGTTACTTACATGGTGGAAGGCGAAATTTACGAAGAAGTTTTGGCACGTGCCGATGTTTGTTCCTATACCGGTATTAAAATTTTAGCGAATACGAGCGGTTCGGGAAGTAACTGGATGACAACTCAATACTTAGGCTATAAATAGATTGCCGGAAAGTTTGAAATGAAATAATCTGATTATTTTGTTTGATAACGTTCAAAAGAAAAAGAAAACCTCACAAATTGTTGAGGTTTTTTTTGTTTTAAGTCGGTAATTGATATTATTCTGTTTACGGTTTATAGTTTAGGGTTTATATTGTTTTAAATATATGAAATTAAGTTACTTATGTAAGTTTGTAACCACAATTTATTCCTGATTGTTGTATAAATTGACTTCAAAACATATTATATGATTAAATAATGTTTTTTTTTGACTAAACAATCCGTATTTTTGCAATAAAATGTTAAACAAACAAAAAAAAACTCGTTATTATTTAATTTTATATTTATGAAACAAGTTACAATTCTATTCATAGCAATTTTTTTCGGGGGGCTGAATATGTTAAACGCTCAAAGCAATGCTTTCGGAGCAAAAGTTACACCCATGCTATCGTGGGCAAAGCTAAAGCCTAACGACGCCTATACTTATGAAAGTGCCGGCAAAAAACCGTCAATAGGATTCGGACCGTCATATAAAAAATACTTCGGCGAAAATTTCAACATTGACCTTAGTTTGCTGTTTACTTGGCAACATTCAGAATTTACTGCAGAATCTTTGAATCTTGGTAGTCAGTCGGATAAATATTTAGTATCTCCCTTCCTTCGTTATGTTCAACTGCCTGTAAATTTTGAAGCAGGTTTTAGTATCACGCAGAATTTGAAAGGATTGATTGACTTTGGATTCGCGCCTGCTGTCGAGTTGGAATCTGTTGCCACTCTTACACATACGGATGCGTCCGGAACCATTCATGACCCTATTGATTTTAACTACAAAGGCTCGGCATTTAACTTGTATTTAAGTGCCGGTGCCGGTGTAATGTATCATGTAACCGACGAGCTTGGTATCTCGGGTGTAGTACTTTATAACAATGGTGTGATTGATACTTGGTTCGATGATACAGATTCTGAATATCTTCCCGAACTTGAATTATACAACCACTATATCTCACTAAATGTGGGCTTATACATTAAATTTTAATTTCGGATGTACGATTACTTTAACGGTAAATTAACAGACCTCAGCCCGACTCATGCCGTTGTTGAAGCGGGTGGGGTAGGGTATGCCCTGCAAATTTCTCTCACAACTTATGGGAAGTTACAGATTGACACTACAGTAAAATTATTTGCCCGTTTGGTTGCCAACACAATTTCGGGTGAAACACAACTCTACGGATTTTTTAGTAAAGCCGAGCGAGAATTGTTCCAGTTGTTGATTTCCGTTTCGGGCGTGGGCGCAAACACGGCGCGTGTGATGCTTTCGTCTATGGAACCCGGCGAGCTTAAGGTCGCAATAGAAACCGCTGATTTACGCAAAATAAAAGCAGTCAAAGGGATAGGCGAAAAAACAGCGCAACGAATCATTGTTGATTTGCAAGATAAAATTGCCAAAACAGATATAGATTCTTCAACCGGCGGTTTAATCACGACCAAAAACAGCAATGGGGACGAGGCACTTTCAGCTTTAGTTATGCTTGGCTTTGTCAGAAAAAATGCCGAAAAAGCTGTCGAAGCTGTTTTGAAAGATCAACCGACCGCAGATATCGAAACACTCGTCAAATTGTCCTTAAAAAGACTCTGATTTTTCCTGATTTGAACTATTTTTCTTGAATTTTAATCATTTCAATTATGAAAACAATCGTATTAGTCGCCCTCGCAGCAATTACTGCGGCATTTGCCTCTTGCAAAAACCAAGAAACAAAAGTCTCTGACAGTCTCAAAACCAAAAACGCCGACACTTCAGAAACAGTGAATGAAAAAATGCCTGTTCCGTTTATTTATGACATGAATAAACTAAATAGTAAATTTCCGGAGGTAATGGTATTGCCCCTCAATACAGACAGTGTTTTTGAATCAAAATCATATATTGCGAACTCCGAAGAAGGTGGTGCAATTCTTCATTCGCTCGAAGTTGAATTTTTGAGCCAAAATATTGTCGAAAATGATATTTACAGAGAAGCTTATTGGGATTTTGATGCGTTTTTTAAAATTGACTCCATAAAATCTACCGGAACTTATGAGGCTTGGGTCGAAAAAGGCGATATCGGTATGACTCTCTACAGCAGTGCTTTCCCAATAGCGAAACTTAAAACTGACGAAAATCAAACATCCATGTTTTTGTGGGCTATGACCGCATCCACCATGGACGCTTGCCCTTATGCAGACGGCACTTCAATTTTTTTGACTTCGGTTAAAGACGGGGCAGTCATGTTTTGCACCCCTGTGGCTATCAGTCGTTCAGGCGGTGATGCGCCTTATTTTAGCGAAACTATTCTCAAAACGACTATCTCAAAGGACAAAGTCTTTAAAATTAACTACAAATCTGTTGAAGGCGGAGATACCGACGAGGATGGTAATGAAATGATTGACAGCACTATGACAATTCATGTCGGACGAATAATAGACGGAAAATTTGCCCTTGAAACAAAGAAATAGAAAAGCGATTTGAAAACGCACTAAATACTGTTTATAGTTTACAGTTTAGTGTTTGTTTTTTTGCAAATATCTGAATGTGAGATGTTTACCGTAGTTCTTAATAACTACTTATTCCATAAGCTTTTAAAAATCAGCTCCGAAAAGTCCATAGAAAATGA
>DYOJ01000401.1 GCA_020720705.1 Acetofilamentum sp. | reverse complement strand
GCTTTTGCAAAACCCCTGTTATCTGCCGTTCTTTTTTCGGTGTCGTTTTTCGTCTATTTAAAAATGTCGTGATTGTCAAATGTTACTTTTATTGAATTGTCTTGATGTAGGAAAACAGCAAAATCTATTTTTACTAAATTTTTATTAGTTTTTAGTTCTGTCTTGTCTGTATGAGCCAAACCAACACCATAAAATAATTTTGAAAAAGTAAAATCTTTCAACAATTTTTCTATTGAGTTTTTAAAGTCTTGTGTTGTTTTTAGTTCTTCAACTTTTAAAAAGTCTGAAAGTACAAACCTGTCTTTGTTTTCAAAAAACACAACTGTTTCGTTTTTTATTGCAACAATATCAGGAATAAAAGCACCTTTATTTTTTGTTGTTCTCAAATCTTCGTTTGGGTGTAAAGAATAACCTGTTCCACTTTGTGGAAAGTCAAAAGTAATAATTTGCCAATTATTACTTTCAAGCCAATTTAATATGGCTTTCGTTACTTGTTCTTCGGTTATGCGTCTCTCCATAATGCTCCATCTGGGAATAAAATTGCGTCTGCAAAATAAGAAAATACTCGAATGTGTTTCACTTTTGAAAACATTGAACCATATCGAACTTGCATATAATATCTTGGTATTTCGCTATTTTGTAGTTGAGTGTAATTTTTTACAAGTAAATTTTTACTTTCACTTGCTTTTACATCATCTACAAAGTCGTTTATTTTTCCTTTTGTTCCGTTTAAAATTAAGGTTTGATTTGTTGTGTCAATAATTACATCACTCCAAGCTAAAATCAAATTAAATTCTCTTTCTTCAAAAGTTTTTCCTTCTCTACATAGCAAATAGTCAATTGATGCTAATGCTCCTGGATATGGGTCTCCACGAAATTTTGCATCAACTTTATATATAATTGTTTCTTTTCTACTTCTCAATAATTCTCCAATTTGATATTTAGCATTTTCGTGCTTTGATAAATAATTGAGTAAATATTGTGTTGGTACTTTAACTGTTGCAGTTAAAGGCGACATATTATTGTTTCCTCCTTTTGATGCAAATTCTGTTTGCATCAAATTTTTTCTATCAATAATTGGTCTTTTTCCTAAAAGTTTTTCTCTTCCTTTTATAACGCCTGATGTTTCAACTACTGAAATAATTTCATTCATTGCTTGAAACATTAGCATCATTTCATTATCTCTGCTGTCAGGACAACCTGCAAAATTTCTATTTGTGTCAAATTTCAAACCCTTTGTTCGAGAGTTTGGCGAAGAAGTAGCAATTGGGTGAGTTTTATAGTAAGATGGAAAATAATAAAACAATGCTGGGATTTTATAAATACTCATAACATTTTCTAACGCTCTAAAAACAAGAGGATTTATTGAGTCCCACTTTATCGTATTGCCTTGTGTTCCTTTTGTTCTATTAATTATGACAGCTTCGGGATATATGTAAAAAGATGGCACATTATTTTCAACAGAAGCGGCAAGTCTTCCAAATCTTTGAAAAACATTATGCCCTGTTCCTGCCTCTGTTGAAACTTCAATAGAAAAAATAGGTTCTGCGTCAATTTCTACAATTAAATCAGGTGCATCTAAGTACAAAATTTGTTTAATGTGGTCAGGTAATGTATGAAATTGCTTTGCATTATTTGCATCACTTTCATACATTTTCATTTTGACTACATTCTTTGTATTTAGATTTGTTTTGGCGATTATGTAGTCTGCAAAACTTTCTGTGCTGTACCAAACTCTGTAATTCATAAATATTTTTTTATTGCCAAACCGATTGCCTTTGCAAGCAATGGTGGTACAGCGTTTCCTGTTTGAACTCGTCCTTGAACAATTCCACCACTTACTTCAAAATTGTCAGGAAAACTTTGTAATCTACAACGCTCTCTAATTGTCAAACCTCTATCGTCTTGTGGGTGTCCAAATTGAAATGATGGTCTAATTCCTCCTGAAACTTGTGTAGGACTTTGAATTTCCCAACTTAAACGAATACGTTGTTTAAACTTTGCATATAGTGGAAATCCGGACTTTGTTGAACCTATCAAATCAATTACAGCTTTTGGGTGATTTGGTGCTCTATGATTAGTTAGTTTGTTTCCTTTTATATTTTTACGCATTAGTTTTTGATATTCACTAAATGCTTCTGTTTTATATTCTTCAACTCGTTCATCGGCTTTCAAAGATGGCAAATCTCCAATTGCTTCTTTAACTGTTACATAAGGTTTATTTGTTGTTGGTCCGTGAGTTTTAATAACTTTATCAAAGTCAAATTCTTCTCCTCCACGAATTCCAACAAAAAGAAGTCTTGTTCTTGTTTGTGGAACACCATAATCAGGTGCAAAAAGCAACTTGCTTTTTACTTTCATATTTCCTGCTTCGCTAATTTCCTTTTCAATATCTTCAACTACGTTTCCTGTACTTTTCATACCCGATACATTTTCTAAAACAACGACTTTGGGTTTTAGAATTTGTACAAATCGTATAAATTCACGATAAAGTAAATTTCGTTCATCTTCTTCGTGCCTTTTTCTATTATTTAATGAAAATCCTTGACAAGGAACTCCACCAATTAAAACATCAACTTGTCTGCCGTCTAATATTTCTAAAAATGTTTGTGGACTAACTTTTTTAATGTCGCCTAAAACAGCCGTTACATTTGAATGATTGTTTTTAAAAGTTGTAACTGATGGTTGATGAATGTCGCAACCAATGGCAATTTGATAGCCTGCCATTTCAAAACCTAATGAAGTTCCTCCACAGCCACAAAAAAGTTCAACCACAAGTGGTTTTTCGTTTTTTATTGGTTGCCCTTTTAAAATTAATGGTTCTTTGTGCCAATAATAGCCGTTTTCCTCAACTTTTATACTCTTGTCCCAGATGTTTATTTCTTGGTCAAGTTGCAAATTGTCAGGGTCGTCAAAGATAGAAATTTGAGGCTCTTCAACCATAGTCAAGATTTCGTCCTCCTCAATTTCGTGATTTTTTACTTCAATTTCTTTCACTTTCATTTATTAAAAATTCAAACATTAGTTCAAAGGACAAATTTACAATAATTAGTTAAATAATCACTTCATTAAATGTTTTTATTGAGTTCAAAATTGTCCACTTGTAGGGTGGTGGGTGGGCTTTGGTTTCTGCGTTTTGTTTGTCAGTTCAATGTTTGCAGGGTGTCTCATAGAATATCCGATAACGTCCCGGGGCTTGGCGAAGTGGGGGATTTAGAAGCACAAATGTTCAAATTAG
>DYOJ01000400.1 GCA_020720705.1 Acetofilamentum sp. | reverse complement strand
AGTATCCTCTCAAAAATACTCAATACTCAATATTCAATACTCAATATTCAATACTCAATATTCAATACTAAATATTCAATACTAAATATTCAATACTAAATATTCAATACTAAATATTCAATACTAAATATTCAATACTAAATATTCAATACTCAATATTCAATACTAAATACTCAATACTCATTACTATTATTTGAAACTGACATTAATAAATTTTCCTGAAATCGTCTGTTTCTTTTCGGTATCCGGTATTGCCCTCACCTTAAAATCATAAGACCCGGTTATGGTTTTTGAGGAATAATCAATATTTTCTATCACAACATCACCTTCATAAGAGACAAAATAATCTGAATCACCATGCCTTACTTTTCGCGAAAGAATCTTATACGTTAAGCCACATTCCGTTACCGATACACCTGTAATATAATCGTAAACCTGACGGTATTTGCCGTTTTTATTCCCATTTACGGTAATCACCACAGCACTTTTTACATCTGCCTCGTTTGTGTACCCGGCAAGTATCGTAATGCCTTTCCGAATATTCACATTATCAGGCGATAATGCTTTTACTTCGTTATTAATGGAAGCATCGAAATATTGTTTGGCTTGTAATTCGTCTTTTCTGCACGAAACGAGAACCACAAGCCAAACAAAAAGTATGGTTGTGAGCGGAATAATGATTTTTTTATTCGTAATTCTCATGTATTATTGTTCTGAGCCACTGATTATGGGCACATTGGCAAATTTACCGTTTTTAACTTCTAAAGTTTCAATTCCGGAAAGACTAATTCCTTTAACCATAGATAGTTCGTAAGTTCCGCTTGCTTTACCGTCTGTTATGGAACTGATTACAACTTTTCCGCCTTTGGTGTAGTAGGTTTCGTCTTCGCCCGCCTCATCTTTATTTTCGCGATAGATAGCATAAGACTTCAAATCAGCCGTATAGGGTTCAAAATCGTAAGTGCCGGCAGTCGTACCGTGTACTGATATCAGCATGTATTGTCCTGCAATATTATAACCGACAATGGTTAAGTAATCACTATAAGTCGTAGCTGCAACTGCGGCAGGAGTTGCCGACCAAGCAGCGTCTCCGATAGTAGCTGACATACTTGCAAATACAAGGGGTTCATCTTTTTTGCAAGAACTAAAAGCAATTAAACTTGTCAGCCCGATAAAAAGGATTAAATTTTTAATTTTCATATTATTTATTTGTATTGATTTGAATCGTAAAAGTAGAAATAATTTCTTTAACTGTGAAAAAAACATTAACATTTCTTTACAAACTGTTTGCTTTGAAATATCAATATTTAAGAACGCTGAAAATGGTCAGAATATTTCAAAGAATCGAAAATATCTCACAAAAAAAACTATTTTTGCAAAAAAATAAAAAATGAATACAAGAGAAGCCAAAATACAGGCATTTGAGCGCATGCTGGACATCATGGATGAGTTACGCGCAAAATGTCCGTGGGATAAAGAACAAACCTATGAATCGTTGCGTCAATTGAGTATCGAAGAGGTTTACGAACTAAGCGAAGCCGTGATTTCCGGAAATGCTGACAATTTAAGAAAAGAACTCGGCGATGTGTTTTTACACATTATTTTTTATGCAAAAATTGCCGAAGAAGACACTAAATTTGATATTGCAGATGTATTAAACACCTTGGCGGAGAAGTTGATATACAGACATCCGCATGTTTTTGGCGATGAAAAAACGGACAACCCGGAAACCGTGCGACTGAATTGGGCTGAATTGAAATTGAAAGAAAATGATTCACAACATAAGACCGTTCTTGGTGGCGTTCCGGCGAGTTTGCCTGCCTTGGTAAAAGCGGTCAGGTTGCAGGAAAAGGCTTCGGCGGTAGGTTTTGATTGGGAGGACCGTTCGCAAATTTGGGCAAAAATCCACGAAGAGATTGACGAGTTTCGTGTCGAAATTGAAACACAAAACAGAGATAAAGCAGAAAAAGAGTTCGGCGACATTTTATTCGCACTTGTCAATATGGCACGTTTGTACGATATTAGACCGGACAATGCACTTGAATTTACAAACCAAAAATTTATCAAACGGTTCAATTATCTTGAAAGTCAGACAATTGCGGAGGGAAAATCCTTGCATAACATGACTCTTGACGAAATGGATTATTATTGGAACAAAGCAAAAAATCTCGAATAATCTACCCTATTTTTGCCTAAAAAATTATCAATTATGCGAGAATTAATACAAGAAATCAAACAATTTTTGCGTGAAGATTTTCATCTGTGGGGATATGTTTCTGTAATTGTATTTATATCAATATCAACAATATACAATTACGAAACTAACTTCGAGAAACATACAATTAACTCATATTCGGGAACAAATATCAGTTATGCAATTCAGTTCGCCTATTTTATCTTTCCGTATTACGCGGCAACATTTATCAGTTTAGCTTTCAAAAAAAAATTATACAAACTGAAACAAACAGAATTTTGGGTGAAAAGTTTGGCATTTTTTGGAATTTTTGCTGCATCTTATGCCTTCCGAGATTATCAAGATTGGTTAAAAACGTTTGAGCAATTTACCCGAAACGAACGTGTATATCTCACACGTATTATCACCGAAGGCAAACGCATAATACCCTATCTGATTGTATTTTGGATAGTAAAAAAAGTGTACGATAAAGATTTACCGCATCTGTACGGATTACGATTCGGAGGCATAGATTTTCGTCCGTTTTTGTGGATGTTACTGATAATGTTACCGTTGATTGCTGCCTCCTCATTTTTACCTTCGTTCCGGAAATCTTATCCGCAATTCAAATATTGGCACTACCAAGACGTATTCGGCTTAGCCGTTTGGTTGCGTGTTATGATTGTTGAATTTATTTACGGCTTCGATTTTATAACGGTCGAATTGTTGTTTCGCGGAGCATTGGTTATCGGAATGGTCAAAGTTTTAGGCAAAGAAGCTGTATTGCCGATGGTTGCTGCGTATGTTTTTATCCATTTCGGAAAACCGCCGGGCGAAGCAATCAGTTCATTTTTCGGCGGTTTCATACTCGGCATCCATTCATATTACAAAAAAAATATATTTGCAGGAATTTTAATACATATCGGAATCGCTTGGATGATGGAAGCTGCCGCAATTATTCAACATCAGTTTAACTAAGGAATGAATATTGAATAATGTATAATGAATAATGTATAATGAATATTGTATATTGAATATTGTATATTGAATATTGTATATTGAATATTGTATA
>DYOJ01000399.1 GCA_020720705.1 Acetofilamentum sp. | reverse complement strand
TGAAAATGTGTTAATTTGCAGATTATCAAATATTTAACAAAAAATAAACCCTCAACTATTTCCCATAAACAGAATAAAAATGAATTAGCCTTCGCTCAAATGTTCCGAACTTCTGTATTTACTCGGTTTCATAACGACTCCGACACCGTTTTTACCATCCAATTTTACAAGAATTTCATCGTCAAAAGCAACAATCCGAAGCCACTCATCTTCGTACTCGGCAACTTGCTCGGCAAGAAAATCTAAGTTAAAAAAGCCGTCTTTACGAAACGGATTTATTGTAAAATAGCCCACTCGTAATGACGTGAGATTTTGGAAAAAATGAGTTCCTTGACTTGGCTCTATCTGATATTCATCCAAACCTTGCTCAACAATCAGACGCGCATTTGAAATATGTGCCCACAATACAGGAACGCCCAGCCACGGGTCGCTCGACCCCCACCGTCCGGGACCTACGAGTATATAATTTATATTTTCTTTGATAAAATTATCATTTATTTTTTCTATCAAAGGCACAAGTTTAGGATTGTTTTTAGAATCAAAAGTGTTCGGTTTTACATAAACAATATGCTTGATACCGCGTACAACCCCATGTCCCAAAGATGATTGCGAGCGTAATAATAAACCATCATCGGTATTACTGCCCACCGAAATATCAAAATCAACGGTATCTTCAACAATAGGTCTGATTTGTAATAAACTAAACGTCTTTTCCTTCTTATCGGGGCTTATTGTAACGACAAATTCAATTTCGACCGGATTATTCATAGCTTTTTGTGAAATCAGCATCACTTTTTTTAAGATGTCAGCCAAAGGAAACGCATTATATTTCAGGATGTTCTCAAATGTTATTATTCGCTTTCCTTTATACATTTTCCCGACACGCAAAATATTATTCTGCATATCAAACACAGAGGCAATTTCATCAATTGAGCCATCCTGTTCTGCTTGGGCAACTTTGTGCATGGAAATATTAAAACCGTCATCTGTTCTCGGGTCGAAAAACGGACGCGACATATCCAAAGCGTAGAAAAACTTTTGACTGCTGCGCAAAGCCTCTTGCGGCGAAGACAACATCAGTATTTTTTTTGGATGATAGGGTGAAAACCGTAAAGTACGTTTGCCTTCTACGATGTGTTTTCCAAGTCCGAGTGCAACATTCACAATGCCTTCTTCAGGCTTTTCGTCTTCGATAGGATAAAAATTAACCGAACGGGCAACACCTGAAAATGTCGGATAAAATCGGTCGTCGTATCTGTTTCCGCAGACTTCTTGCAAAACAATGCTCATTTTTTCCTCATCAATCAAATTGTGCGTTGCTTGCATATATGTTTTTGTCGCTTTGAAGTAAACCGAAGCGAACACGGCTTTGATGGCAGTAATTACATCTCGTAAATTTGATTCTAAATCGGCATGTGCATTGGGTACCATGTAGGTTGAATAAACGCCTGCAAAAGGCTGATAGTGAGAATCTTCCAACACACTTGACGAACGTACGGCTATCGGGTTTGTTGTTACTCGTAAGAACTCTCTTAAATCATCTGAAATTTCAGACGGAAACCATGCGTGCGTAAAATGCTCACTGATACGCTCATCCGAAGCATCCGACAGGGCAATTCCCCTCAAATTATTGCGTTCCATAAAAGCATCGAACACCTCGGTTGTCAATACAACTGTGCGCGGAATTTGGACAGAAACACCTTCAAATTTTTCAAGTTCGGGATATTTTTTAACCAAGGTATCCATAAAGGCTAAACCTTTGGCTTTTCCGCCCATATACCCGTTGCCTATACGCGAAAAAATAATTGATGTATCATATTTTAATCTGTCAAATTTTGCCACAACACCGCGCGCCTGCGCACTGCGAAACTGCCCTATGGCATCGTGCACAAACAATCGGATTTGCGCCAAATTATTGTCGAAATCTTCCTTCGCCAATTTTGAGAAAAACTCAGCTATCGAGAATAACGCTCTGGCATTCAACCATTTGGTGATATGGTTGCGTGAGGTGTGATATTCAAGTGATTTGTCCGGCACTTCCAAAATAACACTTTGCAGAGCTTTCAAATCGTCCGCATAAGCAACGGGGTACCGAGTATCGGGGTCTATGAATTTGAAAGGACCGAACGCGAAATATTCGTTCATAAAATCGGCAAGTTCCTTATACAAATTCTCCGAAAATTTGTGTATAAACCCGACCTCCAATTCTTTAGCCTTTTTGCCGTTGCTTAGGTCTGACGATTGCAACAATAAAGGCAGTTGTCGGTTATCGGATTTTACTTTTTTAAATAAACGGATACCCGCCCAATTGTCCATCGTTCCGTTGCGCGGATATTTTGTATCAGAGATTATCCCAAGCAGGTTATCTTTGTAGGTATTGTATAAATCTTTGGCTTCTTCGTAGTTACGTGCCAACAATATTTTCGGACGACCGCGCATTCGAAGCATTTTTTGATGCTCGTTTAAGCCCTCTTGCATAAACTTTTTGGATTGTTGCAACAGTATTCGATAGATATTTGTCAAAAACCCGGAATAAAATCGCACAGAATCTTCAACCAATAAAATTGCCTGCACTCCGGCAATTTCAATATCTTTGTCCACATTCATGCGGTCTTCAATCAGTTTTATAATTGCAACCAGAATATCGGCACTTCCTAACCAACTGAAAACATAATCTATGGAACTAAGGTCTTCGTTGCTTAGTCGCATGGTAACTTCGCGCGAGAACGGCGTAAGAACCACCACCGGACGGTTTGGATGTTTCAATTTTACCTGTCGAGAAAATTCAAAAGCATCGAAGGTTTCACCAACATTCAACATCGTGATAACCAAATCAATGTACATGTTGCTCATTTTGTGCAAACCTTCTTCGGCGGTGCTTACACGTAATATACTCGGAGGATTTCGCAAGTTCAATGCCATGTATTCATTAAAAATTTGCTCGTCAATACGTCCGTCTTCTTCCAAAGCAAAGGCATCGTAATCGCTACAAACTATCATCACGTTCAATACTCTGTTAGCCATTAAGTTGTAAAAAGGCGTTTCGGCAAAACGTATTGAACCGAGTCTGTCGTTTGGTGTCATTGGTGAAATATTTTTCCGCAAAAGTAAGAATAATTTAAAACTCAATACTGTTTTTAAAATCGTTTTCGTATTATCTTAGATTTAAGACATCAGATTACAGATAACAGAATATAAAACAGTATAAATCAACATTTTAGAAATCAAATATGTAATAATTTATATTCGGTTAAATA
>DYOJ01000398.1 GCA_020720705.1 Acetofilamentum sp. | reverse complement strand
ATAATAAATGGTAACGGTTTGCAGCTACCCGAAGGTGGCGATTTCGAAGCACTTCACTGTCAACCACGCACAAACTTTGACAGATGCACCAAGCTTGATTAAACCACTGAACCGCCACTTTTGGGTAGGTGCTGTTAGCAGTAGTGGTTCTTGGTCGTCCGTCAATTATTTGGTCAATAGTTGTCGCCATTGTTTGCAAATGTTGTCAAAGTCAATACCTGTGTTTGCAGGGCTTGTGCTTGGTAAAGAAATATACCTTAAACTATTTTTTCTGTCAAAATACTTGTCGAAAAGTGCTTGGGATTTTGTCCCGTTGAAGCCTATAACTTTTAAATTTTTGTGTCTGGCGATAAAGCTGTCCAAGTCGTTTGGTTCTTCGTCTTCAATAGCACTGTCAAGGCTACCTTTTCTATTTGCTTTATGAGCCACATCCCAAATTCCAATTTTAGTTTTGAGTAAAAGTGCTTTTTTGTCCGTGTAGGTTAGAGGTAAGTCGTTGTCAGTAATTGTAGAAATGATTTTCCAAAATTTGTTTCTTGAATGTCCATAATACTCGCCAAGTTCAAGAGATTTGTTTCCTGGCATAGTTCCTAAAATCAAAATTGTCGTGTCAGCATTTGAAATTGGGTCGAAGGATGATTTTGTGTGTGCTGTGATTGGCTTAGAAACAACTTTGTCGGCCGCTTTTTTTGTCAATGGTTTAGTTGCTGTTGCTGGTGTTATAGCTTTTGATACTATCGTTCCGATTGGTGTCGCACCGCTCCAACTTATGTCAATTGAAGTTCCGTAGTCATATACTCTAAAGCTGATACTATCTTTATGTGCAATGTCTGCACCGTTAAACTTGTAAGACTTGCGAAATGATTTTGTATCGTGGTCAATGTTAACCACCAAAACGTCGCCCCGAGAAACTGTCTTGGTGTCGATTTTATAACTCTTTGATTTTTCAAGTCTTGTCGAAGGTCGGATTGTTCTATTTCTTGTTATTTCTGTCATTGTTTATTGTAGTGTTGACGGTCGTCCTACCATTACTGCTAACGGTTGCGTGTATGAAACGTTTGGCATTTCGAAGCGATTTCCTGTCAAGTTACAACCACTTTTGATACGAGCTAAAATGTCCGATAACGCACTGACTGCCAAATGTTTTATACACGATGTTGGGTGCTGGCCTTTGTTTATCCATATACTAATTCTAATTGTCCAGTTTTAATCATTTTGTTATGTTGCTTATCTGAAATGTATTCCTTTATACAATTTGCAACAAACGCTCCTAATTTGACAGGAACTGCATTTCCTATAATCTGCTCAAGGTCAGTCTTACTTCCGTTAAATTTAAATGTTTCTGGAAAAGTTTGTATTAGACTTCTTTCTTTTGTTGTAAGTGGTCTTACTTTGTCTGAAATCTCAACTGGGTCGCCTTCGTGTTTTGAATATCCTTTGGGAATAGGTCGGTTTACTCCACGAATTGTTGGACTTGGTTCATAGATACTAAAAATTCCACGTCTTGCATAACTTCTTGGATGTCGGTAGTAAAATTCAACACCTAATGATTTACCAAAGTAGTCAAACAATGTCATTGGCTTGCTTGATAAATTTTTGTTGAAATAAGGATTTAAAAAGTTGTCAGGTGAGTTTTTATGACCAACCAAAAAGAAACGTTTTCGTGATTGTGGAACACCACAAAAACTTGCATCTAATACTTGGTAAGAAATCCCATAACCTGCTTTTTTAAAAATCTGTATTGCTTCTTTTAAAATATGACTTTTGGTAATACGTTCAACATTTTCCATTACAAACCATTCAGGATTTGCTGATGCTACAATGTTTGCATAAGAAATTGTCAAATCTGCACGACCTAAAGTTTCGTCTCTTTTGCCTGCACTTGAAAAGTCCTGACAAGGTGGACCACCAATAATCATTTTGGGTTTAATGCTTTTTACAAATTCAAGACCTTCTTCACTTGCTAAATCCGTATCATAAATTGAATGGTCGAAATTTTCACGATAAACTTTTACCGCTGGCTCCCATTTGTCAAATGCTGCCAAAACTTCAAAACCAGCATTTTGAAATCCAAGCGATAAACCGCCACAGCCTGAAAATAAATCTACTGTTTTCATTAGGCGAATAGTTCAGGTGAGTTATAAATTATCGCATCAAATCGTCTTTCGGGGCTTAATAAATTCTGCCCACCTCCAAGAATAATTTTCTTAATGTCCTTCTTCTCAATTCTAGGTCTGGTCAATTCTGCACAAGCCATATACTTGTGAGTAACGCGTCCGCTAACTGCAAATGCTTTGTCGTTTTTTGTGTTGTAAGAAAGTTCGTCAATAATTTTGTGATGATTGATTTGCCCCTGTTTAGCAAAATCATATAGCATTTTGAACAACCAAATAATTGTCCTAATCTGTCTGGTAATTCGGTTATTTTCGGAAAGTTCGCCACGTGCTACATCAACAAAGAGTTGTGTAAAAGCAAAATTGCTCCACACAAATACATCTAAGCAATTGTCTGAAAGTTTTGGTGATTTTCCGTTTGTTTTCCATATCGGTTGCAATAAAATCGGTTCTTGTTTTTCCAATACAGAAAGCACAATTTTGTCAATGGCGGAAATCATATCAGGAATGTAAGCCCATACTGAAGAGCCATCTGTCCAATCTTTTATTTTGTCAAACTTATTCCCGAATAATTGAGCCAGTTGTTTTCGATTATCTTTAAAATTTTCTGCAATACTGCAAGCTAGATAAACAATTGTGTCTGGTCTGATAACAATTTCGCAGCCGTAATTTTCTTCGCTTAAATGACAAGTTGAATTGTCGGGTAGAGCAGTTAGTTTTACTTCAATCGGTCGCAAAACCTGTCCGTTGCTTCTTGATTGAGTAACCAAATCAACTCTAGGTAAAGTACCAATAACTAATTGTTGATAAGGTGTGTATTGACTTTCAAATGAGAAAAACAAATCGTCAGAGGTAGGATTTATTCCATAAAGTTTTTCAGCCGAAATTTTACCGTGTTTAACTTTAAGTTCTTTGTCCAAGAAAATATAAACGTTATCTAAATTTCTCGAAGAAAGAAAATTTGTCAAACCAGCAGGGAATGAAGAGTTAAATTGATTTTTGCCCCAAGTGTCTGCTTGTGTAAAATCTCTGTTTGAATATGTTATACCGTATAATCCCGGTTGTTTCTTTGCCATAATTGTATTATAAAACTACAAAGTTAATTATTTTGTCTCCGCAAACTCTAAAAAGATTTCATTAAATATCAACAGGAC
>DYOJ01000397.1 GCA_020720705.1 Acetofilamentum sp. | reverse complement strand
TCGAACTCAGGTTTCAAGTATCTGAACATAAATGTTTAGCGTAGTTCGTAATCACTACTCATTAACTAAGAACGTATCGGCAGAAATATCAATTGTCTGCGTAAAAACGTTAGAAATTTTTGTTCAAATATTTGGAAAAAGTCTTAATTTTGCACTCCGGCAATAAGATATACTTCATAGACTATCATCGGGGATATATTGAGATTTTTATTTACACTAATTAACTGATAATTTATCACTTGTGTCTATTTAAACACTCAAATTAAACCGTAAACAGTATATCAAACTGATTGTTCTCAATTTCACGATTTATATTAAACCGAATAAAAAATATTACAAGTCTTATTTCTAAAGAATAGAATAACAATATTTTATAGTCTGTTTTCTGTAATCTGTTGTCTTAAATCTAATATAATTGGATATAACTCATCCGAAGATAGATTATAAAACACTGTTAATCAAAACTTTAAAAGCAAAAGAATCATTTGTAACGACATCAACAAAATGGCATACAATTTCAAAGAAATCGAACAAAAATGGCAAACCTTTTGGCGTGAAAACAATACGTATAAGGTTACCGAAGACATCTCAAAACCAAAATATTACGTGTTGGATATGTTTCCGTATCCCTCCGGCGCAGGCTTGCATGTGGGGCATCCGCTCGGTTACATTGCCTCCGATATTTACAGCCGATATAAACGTCTGCACGGTTTCAATGTTTTACATCCGATGGGATTTGACGCCTTCGGATTACCTGCCGAGCAGTATGCCATACAAACAGGACAGCATCCGGCGGTAACCACAGCAATCAATATCCGCAGATACCGCGAACAATTAGACAAAATCGGATTGTCTTTTGATTGGAGCAGGCAGGTAAACACTTCTGAACCAAATTATTACAAATGGACTCAATGGGTATTTTTGAAAATGTATAACCATTGGTTTAACAAAAGCACTCAAAGAGCCGAACCAATCTCGGAACTGATTGTCGAATTTGAAAAAAACGGTAATTTAAGCATCAATGCCGCATGTAGCAAGACACCGCGTTTCGAATCGGCGGTCTGGAACGGTATGGACGAAGCCGAGCAACAGGAAATATTGATGAATTATCGTCTGACCTATCGCTCATCAGCCAAAGTAAATTGGTGTGCCGAGCTTGGTGTGTTGGCAAACGACGAAGTAAAAGAAGGATTTTCTGTTCGCGGCGGTTATCCCGTTACTCAAAAAAGCATGGAACAGTGGCAATTACGAGTTACCGCTTATGCCGAACGCCTGCTTACGGGGCTTGATAATTTGGATTGGTCTGATTCGCTCAAAGAAATGCAACGCAATTGGATAGGTCGTTCCGAAGGTGCTGAGGTCTATTTCAAAATCGCAGACAAAGATTTGAAAATCAAAGTATTTACAACTCGACCGGATACCATTTACGGCGCAACGTTTATGGTTATTGCACCGGAGAGTGAGTTGGTGCAACGCATCACAACTTTCGGACAAACCGAAGAAGTGGATGCCTATATCGAAAAAACTGCCAAACGCTCAGAACGTGAACGACTTGCCGATGCAAAAACCATTTCAGGCGTATTTTCCGGCTCATATTGCATTAACCCTTTCACCGGAAAACAGATACCCGTTTGGATAGCCGATTATGTGCTTGCCGGATACGGAACAGGGGCGATTATGGCTGTTCCGGCTCATGACAGTCGCGATTATGCCTTTGCTAAACATTTCGGATTAGAGATAATTCCGGTTGTGGACGGCGGAGATATTTCGGAATCCTCCTATGATGCCAAAGAAGGTAAAATGATTAATTCCGACTTCCTCAACGGATTGGATGTAAAAGATGCTGTTACGACAGCCATAAGCGCCATTCAGCAAAACGAATTGGGCAACGGCACGGTAAATTACCGCCTGCGCGATGCCGTTTTCAGCCGACAACGCTATTGGGGCGAGCCGTTTCCGATTTATTACAAAGACGGAATAGCTTACCCTTTGTCGGAAGAAAAATTGCCGCTCGAATTGCCGAAACTCTCCGAAATCAAAACCACCGAATCGGGCGAACCGCCGCTGGCACGTGCTACAGCATGGCACACCCCCGAAGGTTATCCGTTTGAGCTTAGTACCATGCCGGGTTTCGCCGGCTCGTCTGCATACTATTTGCGCTACATGGACCCGACTAACAACGATGCGCTTGTTTCTCCCGAAGCGAATGCGTATTGGCAAGACGTTGATTTATATGTCGGTGGCACCGAACACGCAGTCGGACACCTGATATATTCACGTTTTTGGAACAAATTTTTATTCGATTTGAATTATGTCGTAAAAGATGAACCGTTCCGTAAGTTGTTGAATCAAGGTATGATACAAGGGCGTTCCAGCTTTGTGTATCGCATTAAAGGTGAAAATACGTTTGTGAGTTTCGGTCTGCGTAATGATTTTGAAACAACTGAAATTCATGTTGATATCAATTTGGTTCACAATGATATTTTAAATGTCGAGCTTTTTAAAAAATGGCGTCAGGAATATTCTGATGCAAAATTTATTTACGAAGAAGACGGAAAATACCATTGCGGTTGGGCGGTTGAAAAGATGTCAAAATCCATGTTCAATGTTGTAAACCCTGACGATATTGCAGAAAAATACGGCGCAGACACCCTCCGTTTTTACGAAATGTTTCTCGGTCCGATTGAAATTTCTAAACCTTGGGACACGAACGGCATTGAAGGGGTATCACGTTTTCTGAACAAATTGTGGAAATTGTATCACCCTAAGCAAGAAAAATTTAGCCTCACCGACGACGAACCGTCCAAAGATGAGTTAAAAATATTGCACAAAACCATCAAAAAGATAGACGATGATATTGAAAAATTTTCGTTAAATACTGCCGTCAGTGCATACATGGTTTGTGTAAACGAACTCGGAGCGTTGAAATGCAACAAGCGCAAAATTTTGGAACCGCTTGTAGTTTTGTTATCGCCCTTTGCGCCTCATATTGCGGAAGAATTATGGCAGAAATGCGGACATGTCGAAAGCATAACCCGTGCAAATTTTCCGGTAGCAGAGCAAGAGTATTTGCAGGATGACACTGTAAATTATCCGATTGCATTTAACGGTAAAACTCGTTTTACACTCACCTTACCGGTTTCAACAAGCAAGCAAGAGGTCGAAAAAATTGCTCTGGCTGACAGCCGCACCATTGAACGACTTGCTGGCGTTGTCCCCAAAAAAGTTATTTTTGTGCCGGGTAAAATGTTGAATATCGTTGTATAGTTCCGGCAAGA
>DYOJ01000396.1 GCA_020720705.1 Acetofilamentum sp. | reverse complement strand
TAATGACAACTTAATGACAACTTAATGACTACCGAATGACAACTTAATGACTACCTAATGACTACCTAATGACAACTTAATGACAACTTAATGACTACCTAATGACAACTTAATGACAAATCTTCCTATTGAAAAATTGACTATTACCTACATAATTTCAATTATTTACACGTTTTCATACAACCATTAACTATATCCGATTTCGACGTCTTCCACATCTTTAAGACTTGATAATTTTGCTTGCAACACATCAATTTGCTCTTCGTCTTTGATAAGCAAAACAGCTTCAACACGAAAACGGTCTTTATCTGTATCTAAGTTCAAACTTCGTATATTCACCTCATAATCAGAAGATAATACATTCACAATTTTTGATAAAATTCCTATTCTGTCTTTTCCTGAAATTGATAAACGTGTAAGTTCGGAAATTGAAGAGTATGAAACCCATTGAACTTCAACAGATTCGTGTCCGAACGATTCAAGCATTTCTAAAACCGTGCATGATTTGCGATGAACATGAATTTTTGTGTCGCCCTGCATCAGCAAGCCTTTGATATTATCAGACGGTGTTGGGGTGCAACATTCTGCTATTTCAAATTTTTCATTTATTAATGTTGAATTATGTTGAGATTTTCGTCCAAAACTTTTTAGAGACCAGAAACGAGCCTTTGTTTCGGTGCAATAATGTTTTAGAATATCAGTGATATGAGTTTTGTCAATTTTACCTTCTCCCAAATCTGCATAAAAATCGTTGTCGTTGCGCAAATGTAACTTTTGCTTGAGGACAGATACCGCATGTTTCTGATTATCAATACGTTCTGTTGAAAATATAAAATTTATTTTAGCCTTACCTTCTGCAATAAATCGTAATCGCTCTTCTCTGAATATTCGTCTCAAAGTGCTTAGTGCTTTTTGAGAAATCACAAATTTCATCCATTCCTTCTTCGGATTTTGATGTTTTGCCGCAATGATTTCAACCACATCGCCGGATTTCAAAACGGTATCCAAGCCCACTGCAGCGCCGTTCACTTTGGCAGCAATGCTTCGCAAGGCAAGTTCGGTATGAATTTTGAACGCCAAATCCAAAGCTGTAGCGGATTTAGGCAGGCTTATCGGTTCTCCGCCGGGTGTAAACACAAATATTTCGGAAGTAAACAGATTGATTTTCAAATTGTCAAGAAAATCGGTTGCCGTAAGTTTATCTTCATGCAAAAGGTGTAAAACATCTCGTACTTTGCGGTCAAACTCGCTTTTTTTCTCTTCTATGCCTTTGTATTTTGTATGCGCTGCAAAACCGTATTCTGCAATCTCGTGCATCGCTTCGGAGCGGATTTGAACTTCCACCCATTTGCCTTGTTTGCTTTTTACGGTGATGTGTAATGCCTTGTAGCCTGTATCTTTGGTATTTGTGAGCCAATTTCGAGTTCGGTCTTTTTTCTCTTCGTAGATTGAACAAATTTGGTCTCCAATCAGTTGTGCTTCCGCAGATTCATCGGCAACATTTTCAGGTTTGAAAATAATTCTGACAGCAAAAATATCATAGACTTGTTCAAACGGAACATGCTGAGCTTGCATCTTTTTCCAGATAGAATAGATTGATTTCGTGCGACTTTCAATACGATATTCAAACTGATGCTTTTCGAGTACGGAACGAATCGGATTAAGAAAATCGGAAATAAATTGTTCACGGTCGCGTTCGGATTCGTCCAATTTTTCACGAATAGAATTATACACTGCTACATTGGAATACATGAGGCATAAATCCTCCATTTCGGTTTTAATCTCGTATAAACCAAGCCTATGAGCCAAGGGAGCATAAATATTCAAAATATCGCTGACAGCCTTTTTCCGCATTTGTTCGGACAGATATACTGCTGTTCGCAAATTGTGGAGTTTATCCGCTATTTTGATGAGTATCACACGAATATCGTCAGACATTGAAAGTAAAATTTGTCTGAAAACAGAGGCTTGTGTATTATTTTCAAAAAATTCACTTTTTTTAATACGTTGTAAACCTTCCAATATTTTAACTACTCGAGGTTCAAAACGTTTTTTCAACAATTCCGTATCGGTTTCTGTCTTTTCCAAAACATCGTGTAACAAAGCTGCGATGACTGATTTTGTTCCCAATCCGATTTTTTCGGCTACAATTTTGGCAACTTCAATCGGGTGGCTGATAAAAGGCTCACCCGAAAATCGTAACATATTTTTGTGAGCTTCGGCGGCAAAGTCAAATGCCTCCAAAATGTGTTTTAGTGCATCCGTTTGGTAAAATGTATCTTTGTGTAAATCAAGGAATTGCTCAAAATATGTTCGAAGTATGCGAGTTTGAGCGGTTGTATTTACAGACATGATAATTCCGATTTTTGTCGCAAAATTACTAAAAATATTCATTTTTACGGATACTGTAACATTTTTTAGTGTTTTTTGACAAAAGAACCGGAAATTTTTTACCTTCGCATTAAAAATATTGAATTTATGTCCAACGGTATCAAAAATTTGCAACCCGTAACGCATCTTTTTTCAATTGCATATTTTCCGCCAACTGAATGGTTTGCACGGTTTATTTCCGGAAAAAGTTTGATTGAAACTTATGATTATTTTGAGAAGCAAAGCTATAGAAACCGTTGCGAAATTCAGTCCGCCGAAGGGAAATTTGCACTAAGCATACCTATTCAAAAACCGGCAGGAACAAAACCACCGATAAGCAAAGTTGAGATTGACTATTCCGAAAATTGGCAACAACTTCATAAACGGGCTATTGAGGCTGCGTACCGAAAATCGCCGTTTTATGAATACTATATTGATGCCTTTGAATTTGTTTTTGCCGAAAAATCACGAAATCTTTTCGAGCTGAATATCAGAATTATAGACACACTTTGTTATGAAATGGAACTTAATATCAATTACGAACTCACAACATGCTATTTGCCTGAATATGTTGATGTTATAGATTGTAGAACTCAATTACATCCAAAACGAAATATGAATAGACCGGATTTTTTACCGCAAAAATACACACAGGTTTTTTACGACAAATTTTCGTTTATTCCAAATTTGAGTATTTTGGATTTACTTTTTAATGAAGGTCCGCAAGCGAAATTAAATTTAATCAATTCTGTCATAAAATAACTCACTTTCATCAATAAACACAACCACTTTATAATATAATTAAGATATATTCGTTTTTATATTATACTGCGTAAGTATTTAGAAACGTGAGCTCGAAATAGGATAAACGGTAATTATTTGGCAAAGAGAATATTACAAATTTTCAAACTGTTGGTT
>DYOJ01000395.1 GCA_020720705.1 Acetofilamentum sp. | reverse complement strand
TGCCAAACGCTGAAGTTTGGTTTGTGATTTTCAAACCATTGGGATGATTATAATGATATAGTTCCACATCCAATACGTCAGGCATTTGTTCTACTTGCTTCAAAGCAGCAATCATCGCATGTATTTTCTTTTCATCCAATTTCAAGCGTTCGTACAAGGCGGTATCTCCAGAAGCAAAAGCCGTGATGTCTTTTTGATTTTCTATTAATATTTCGGTTTGATGCAACGCAATAAATCTACCCATAGAGGCTATAACTTGGTTGCGGGTTTGAAGTGTTAAGGTCATTTATTAATGTGCCAATTTGTTAATTTGCTAATTTGTTAATTGATGCTAAGTTTGCCAAACTTTAAAAGTTTGGCAAACTTCTACTATTTAGCAAAATTTTATTCAAAAATCACCGAATTATAGGCTCCTAAATCGGCGGGATTGGGTCGGGGTCTTCCTAAAATATCGGTTTGTATCAACTCAGTTCCATTGTTCCACACGGCTTTTCCTATTCCGGCAGAATTATTGCCCACCCACATTTTGTTGATTTTTACAAACTCATTTTTAAAATCCGGACTTTGATTGAATAGATTGCCTACAAAATGAGTAGCATCATTGAAGTTGTAAAGCGGATTATTGGTATAATTATTTCCCGCATCATTGAATCGGATGAGATTATTGGTAAACAAATAATTGAAATTACCGGCATCCACTTTTTCCAATTTCATTTCTATATTGTTGCTACCGTATATGATACAGTTAGTAAAATCGGCTTTATTCAAATGAAAAGCCACATAATTCACTTGGTCTTCCGTATAAAAATTATTGAGATAAACCGTTGAAAAACTGCGTGTACCAATCCAATAGTTAGCAAAAGTGCAATGCGTAAAATCATAAACACCGCCTTGGATTCCGGCAAAAGCGCCCATTCCAAAATTATTGAAAACCAAATTTTTACCTAAGATATTACTCAATCTTGCAAAAATCCCAAACTTAGAAAAATTGTACAATTGGGTATTTTGAATATCTAAAATAGGTGTATTTGCATCTGTATAACCATCCACCAACAAACCGATATTTCCATTTTTAATGGTAGCATATTGTATTTGATTATTTACGCTTCCTTGTCTTAACCAAATTACGCCCCATTGTCCAGCCGTATTTTCAAAGGAAGGTTCCAAACGGTCGCCTTGTATGGTAACTTCGGTTTCGGGTTGTCCTTCCATATTCAAACTTCCGTTAATATGCAAACTCGAATTAGGATTGACAATCAAACCGGAATTGGCGTGAAAATGCACTTTGGCTCCGGGTTGCATGGTGAGTGTTTTGGGATTATTTTGTGCATCGCCCACAGCCATATATCCATAAATGACATAAGGTTTTTCATTGGTAAATATCAATTCAGCATCGGTTAAATACCTGCCTTGCAATTTGGTTGCTTCACCATCAAGAGTTAAGGTTTCAATAATACCATTGGTCTTATTTGGAAATAAAAAAACTGCATCTTGCACCAAAGTTACCAAATTGACTTTCTGTTCATTAATTCCGGTATCAAATAAAATTTCATCTATGTACAAAGGGTCTGAAATTTCATTGTAATCAATAGTAGTTTCTATAAAAACAAAAATGCTGTCTTGGGCTAAAATATCAATGTTTTCAAAGGATTTTCCGGGTAATCCGTCCACGTTTAATCGGTAACCCGAATTATTTCCACGTCCCAATTTTATGGAAGGAATAGTAATAGCTTTCTTACTTCTATTATAAACTTTTAACTTGTAAGTACTTGAACCGATATTGGTAAAAACCGTATCGAGATAGACCGTGTCTTTTGAAAATTCTAACTGCCCTTGCGACAACTCCGTACTGAAATCCATACGACAGGAAGAAAGAGAAATGCCCAAAACAACTATTAAAAAAAATGCAATATTTCTAAACATAATTTGATAAATTCCAAATTTCTAAATTCCAAACTCCAATCCCGATTGCTATCGGGACTAAATCCCAATAACCAAATAGTCAATCCCCAACTGCGTTGGGGACAAGTTAACTCAATAACCAAATAATCAATAATCAATCCCCAACTGCGTTGGGGACAAGTTAACTCAATAACCAAATAATCAATAATCAATAATCAACTAAAAACGCAATAATACTAAAAATGTTGCAAAAAAAGACATTATGTAATTCACCATCTAATCTTGTTGTTTTTTTTACGTAAATATATACCCTATTTGGTATATTATTATATGATTTGACGTATAATATTACATAAAGGGTATAATATGTGTGGTTTTGTGAAAAAATATACCATAAATGGTATTAAATATCAAAAAAATAGTATATTTGCATTTTAAAAGGTATAAACATGCGAAAAAATCTAACCGATTTAAGTAAACACATCAAATTGAAACGCAAACAAAACCGACTCACGCAACCCGAGTTAGCTCTGAAAGCCGGCGTTGGTTTACGCTTTGTGCGAGATTTGGAACAAGGTAAAAGCACTTTACGAATGGATAAAGTCAATGATGTATTAAGACTATTTGGAGAAACATTGGGACCAATTTCATTAGACAGAGCGTTACTCATTAGATAAAATAACTTAAGATGAATAGAAGTGGAAATGTATATATAAAGCATCTTTTTTGTGGTGTAATCCACGAAAACGAAAACGGTTATTCTTTTCAATATGATAGGAGCTATCTCAACCATGATTTTGCACAAGCGGTAAGTTTGACCTTGCCCCTCAAAGAAATGGCTTACGACAGTAAAACCTTATTTGCTTTTTTTGATGGTTTGATACCGGAAGGATGGCTATTGGACTTGGCTGAAAAAAATTGGAAAATAAACCATAACGACAGAATGGGATTACTTCTCACTTGTTGTAAAGACTGTATAGGAGACATCAGTATTATTAAAAATGAAAAATTATAAAAAAAAATATTTTGCAAAAACCAATCTGCCGCCGGATGAAGTGCAAGAAAAAAGCACGCATTACGGTAAAAGATGTTTGCATTGTTACGAACCACTTTTTGACCAACATTCCGATTTTCATGAAGCGTGTAACAAACGATTTTTCGGACAATTAAAAACGCCTCTACTCGCTTACGATTTAAATGATTTACAAGCATTGGCAACGCAAGTTATACAAAGTCAAATGGCTGTTACCGGTGTTCAAGCCAAAGTTTCATTGAGTTTATACAGAAAAGATGAAAAAAATTTAACAAAAAAACTTACCATAGTAGGTCTTTATGGAGATTACATACTAAAACCTCCTTCGGAACATTACGAGCAATTGCCCGAATTGGAAAGTG
>DYOJ01000394.1 GCA_020720705.1 Acetofilamentum sp. | reverse complement strand
AAAAACTGTTGATATTTAATGTTGTAATCATTGTTACTTTTTTATACAAATATACTGTATTTTTCGGAGAAAAATCACAAGGTTTTAGAAAAATATAATTTACGTGCATAAAAACATACCCTCAGGGTTTTCAAAACCCTGAGGGTATTAATTCATGGCATAACCATTTGATTTTCAACAATTAACTCTGAAAAAGATGTGTTCAGCCTTGAATCATACACAGACTGAGGGGGAAACATTAAGAATAATGATAGCGACAACTTGCAATAATTATCATCTCTTCTGTAACTTTATAAACTAATCTGTGTTCATCCGTTATTCGTCTTGACCAAAACCCTTTTAATTTATGTTTTAACGGCTCGGGTTTACCGATTCCTGTAAATGATGATTGCTGAATATTTTCTATTAAATCTAAAATTCGTTTAACTATTTTAATGTCATTTGAAACCAAAAAAAACAAATCTTCTTGTGCTGATTGTTCAAACATTAACTTTTTCATCAATTTGTTTTCTTAATTGTTCCAAATCAATTTCATTCACATTTAGTCCCTTATTTATATTATCTATTGCGTTTAATAATCGTTTCGAATTTGCTTTATTTTTTAAAAGATATTCTGTTTCATCAGGCATCTCTGTTATTGTTATCTCAATATTTTTACCTGAAAATAATAATTTAATTACATTAATAAAATCATTATTTATTTCATTTGTATTTAAATAATAAACGCTTTGCATATTCTTTTCTTAAATTATTTATTGCAAATATACAACATTTTACCAAAAAAAACAAAAACTCCGCCGGCGTTCCACTCAAAGACCTGTCAGGTTTTCGGAAACCTGACAGGTATAACTAATAGCGTAAATATTTGATTTTCAACTAAATCTATATTTTTATCTAAATTGCCTCAAAAATCTCAAATCATTTTCAAAAAACAAACGCAAATCGTGTACGCCGTATTTCAGCATCGCAAGGCGTTCCATGCCTAAGCCGAATGCAAAGCCGGTGTATTTTTCAGAATCTATGCCGCAATTTTGCAACACATTCGGGTCCACCATGCCGCAACCGAGCACCTCGAGCCAACCGCTGTGTTTGCATACATTGCAACCTTTTCCGCCGCAAAGCGTACAAGACACATCCATTTCCGCCGAGGGTTCGGTAAATGGAAAAAAAGACGGACGCAAGCGAATTTGTGTGCCCTTTCCGAAAAATTCTTCGGCAAAGTACAGCAAAGTTTGTTTCAAATCTGCAAACGACACATTTTCATCAATATACAAGCCTTCGAGTTGATGGAAAATGCAATGCGCACGCGCCGAAATGGCTTCGTTCCGAAACACTCTGCCGGGCGAAATTGTGCGAATCGGCGGTTTTGCACCGTCCATAACACGTACTTGAACAGATGAAGTGTGTGTGCGCAATAATATTTCCGGATTTCGTTCAATAAAAAAAGTATCTTGCATATCGCGAGCCGGATGTTCGGGCGGAAAATTCAAAGCTGAAAACACATGCCAATCGTCTTCAATCTCCGGACCTTCCGAAATTGTATAGCCCAATCGCGTAAAAATTTCGCTTATCTCATTCATTACCAACGACACAGGATGCCGCGAACCCATGAATGCGCCATCCGCAGGCAAGGTCATATCCAAACCTTCGGGTTTGGTGTCGCCCGATTTCAAATTCGCTTTAAGTTCTTCTATCTTAGCACTTACGGCGTCTTTAAGTTGGTTTAAAACTTGTCCGAACTCCTTTTTATCTTCTGCAGGTACATCTTTAAATGCCGCAAACAAGTCGGTAACAATTCCGCCTTTTTTCGACAAATATTTGATGCGAAATGCTTCAATCTCATCGGCTTTGTCCGAATGAAAACGTGCAACTTCTTCGATATGCGTTTTTGTTTTGTTCAACATAATCAATTATTACTAAAAACGAGGTGCAAAGATACAGTTTTCGACTCAAATTGTCGGAAAAAAATCAGAAATCTTAACTTAGAGAGAGCTATTTTTCATAAAAAACAGCATATCAATACTTTAATAAAAATAAAAGTAAAAAAAAGTTTACAAAAAATTTGGAGATTCAAAAAAAATGTTTTTACTTTGTATTTGAAAATGAGACAGTTAAATGATTTTCTCATTTTTTAAAGTTTTTTGAAAAAAGTTTGTATAAATTATTGATGTGAAAATTATCAGCTTAAAGCATTGATTTACAATGTTTTAGATATAACGTTTTGACAGTCAATATAAATAGAAACCGATTGCGGCACGTCCGAAAAACAGTTGAAATGTGTTAAAAAACTTGTTTCATAAGATTTTAAATATACATTTGCCTCAGTTTTACGGAACTTTTAACGGTAATTAGCGAGATAAGCCGGCGGCTTTACCTCAAAATTACCCAGCGGGAAACTCCCGCGAGCCGACCTTATCGACAACCGCACGCCCATCAAAAAGGCAAAAAATGTAGTCGAGACACTAAGGCTGATTTACGAACGAAACCTTATATTAATGACATTAAATGTTAAGGTAGTTAGTGTTCTGATTTTAACTCTGCTGACCCCGAAATTTTTTCAAACGGGCAGCGAAACAAACAAAAGTGGTGTTCTGAATTTAATTTCGGACATCCAACGTTCTGAAACAAGATACGTGAGCGAGTATCAGTTTGAAAAAGGGTACGAAGAAGCCATTATGTTCATAAAAGATCATGAGGGTTACAACGCCGGATACAGTTATATTGATGTTTCCGGAATTCATACCATCGGTTACGGACACGTACTCACGGAAGGCGAAACGTTTAACGAACCTATCTCGCAAAAAGAAGCGGAAGAACTTCTGCGACGAGATTTCGACAAAGCCGTGCGTGCCGTGGAACGAGAAACTGAGCTTGAAGGTTATCAAAAAATTGCGATTGCCCACTTTGTGTTTGCAAAAGGTATCGGAACTTTTTTGAAAAGTAGCTTGAAAAAACGTATCGAGCAAAACGAACCAATTGACGATGAGTTAGACAGATGGTGTTACTACCGAAGTGCCAAAACAGGCAAGTTGGTGCGCAGCGAACACTCCGCCAACATTCGTGAGTGGGAAGCCGAGATGTTCGGCAGAACCTCAAATTTAACAGGAAGTCTTTGAAGATAATAAGTCCCGACAGAAACGTCGGGCTTTTTTCATTTATAAAGCTAAAAAACTTCTTTTTCAAAACAGAAAAAAAACTGTATTTTTCGGAAAAAAAAAGATATGCCATTCAAATCGACACGAGAATTCATACACGCCATAGAACAAGACGGCGAATTGATTCGCATCAAAACAAAGGTAA